>VFLG01000068.1 GCA_009885195.1 Gallionellaceae bacterium | reverse complement strand
CTAAGCGAGACAAGGCGCGAAAGAAATTTTAGCGCGCAGCATATTGTTTGATATGTAAGCGATAAAATTTCTTGAGCAACGCAGTATCGCGACGGAGTTTGGATTTATAGAGGCGCCCATTACGCTGGCACTGCTTCCCACGCCTGCCACACAGGACGGCAATCTAACGGGAAATCGGGCAGATGCCCCAAGTCACGATAGCTTTCACCCGGCCCGTGAAAATCCGAGCCGCACGAGGCGAACAAATCAAATTCCTTGGCATAACGCGCAAACTCGGCGTATTGCTCGACCGTGTGGCAACCGCTGACCACCTCTATCCCCTGCCCTCCCAGATCAGAAAATTCGCGCAGCAATTCGCGCAGCGTTTTCTGCCCCATCGCCTTGCGCCCGGCAGTATAGCGGCCCGGATGCGCCAGCACGGCCACGCCACCGCTGCCGCATATCCAGCGCACCGCGTCCGGCAACGCCGCCCATTCATGGGCGACGTAACCGGGTTTGCCCTTGACCAGATAATTCTTGAACACGCTCTTCACATCCTTGCAATAACCGGCTTCCACCAGAAACCGTGCGAAATGCGTGCGTCCGATGATGCCGGGATTGTTCGCGAAACGGTAAGCACCCTCCAGAGCGCCACCGATACCCGTCTTGGCCAGCGATTCCGCCATCAACTGCGCGCGCGCGCCGCGCCCGCTGCGGATAGTGCGCAAGCCCTCAGCCAGCGGTACATGGGTGGGGTCAATATGTAAACCGATAATATGCAGCGTGTAGCTGCGCCAGCTCACCGAAATCTCCACCCCGTTGATCAGTTGCATGCCATGCAGTGCAGCGGCCTCCGCCGCCTCGGCCAAACCGGAGACATCGTCATGGTCGGTCAAGGCGAGAACCTTTACTCCGCGCCCGGCCGCGCGCGCCACCAGATCGGTGGGCGACAGCAAGCCGTCCGATACGGTGGAATGACAATGCAAGTCGTAATCTAACATGGGTAACCCTGAAATAATCCCGTATCAATACGGATTTTGACGCTCATTTGCTCGCATAAACCTTTTCTGCACGGTGAACAAAGGCATCCACAAAAGTGTTGGCAATGTAATGAAAAACCGGGCCGAACACTTTTTCAAGCAGCCTGTTGGAAAACTCATAGTGCAGACTAAGCTCTATTTTACAGGCAGATTCGGAAAGAGGTATGAAATGCCAACTGCCATCGAGATTCTTGAATGGGCCATCCTTCAAAGTAATGTCAATGCGATGGGGAGGAAGACGCACATTCTCCGTGGTAAAACTCTGTTTGATGTGGTGATAATCAATATGCACCGTCGCTTGCACCGTGTTGCCAGCTACCGAATTAGTACTGGCCCCGCCGCACCACGGCAGAAACTGCGGGTATTCCGCCACATTATCCACCAGCGCGAACATCTGCTGCACGCTGTAAGGAACCAGAACCGATTTCTCAACTAGAGCCATTGCCCAATCTGATTAGCAAACCAAAGCTGGTAGAATATACGAGATATGAGCATCGTCCAAAACAAAAAAGCATTTCACGACTACTTCATCGAAGACCGCTACGAGGCAGGTCTCATGCTGCAAGGCTGGGAGGTCAAAGCGATCCGTGCCGGACGCGCCAACCTCAAAGAAGCCTACGTCACGGTAAAAGACGGGGCACTTTACCTGTTCGGCTCTTACATCAGCCCGCTTACCACCGCCTCCACCCACATCCTCCCCGAACCCCTGCGCACACGCAAATTGCTGCTGCACGCGGCAGAAATCGACAAACTTATTATCAAAGTACAGCGCGCGGGCTACACCCTGATGCCGCTAAACATGCACTTCAAGGGCGGGCTCGTCAAACTGGAAATCGGCCTGGCAAAAGGCAAGAAACAGCACGACAAGCGGGCTACTGAAAAAGAACGCGAAGGACAGCGCGAGGCGCAACAGTCGATGAAGAAGCTGAAACGTGGTTAACAACAGCAAGAATAATCAGCTAAAAATCCGTTCGTCCTGAGCCTGTCGAAGGATTCTCCCGGATTCCATTGCATTCCATCCGGGCTACGCTTGCTGAAACAGGGGAAATAATGACGTAGCCCGGATGCAGCGCAGCGAAATCCGGGGTTTGGTGGGCGTGGCCGAAGCCTGTTCTGAGATTGTCGAAGGACGAACGGATTTACTTCTTCTGCTGGAGATTAAAAATTGATTACCCACTGTATTTTACATAGAGCCGTTTTGCTTATCCTCGCCGCCCTACTTCCTGCCACATCCTTTGCGCAACCCACAGGAGCAACCATGACCCCAACCAATCAAGCCACTCAACAAACCGCCCACCTCGCCGGAGGCTGCTTCTGGGGCATGGAGGAACTGGTGCGGCTCATCCCCGGCGTGCTGGAAACCGAAGTCGGCTATACCGGCGGCAGCACACCGAATGCTGTTTATGAGCAGGTGAAAACCGGACGTACCGGCCATGCTGAATCACTGAAGATCGTGTTCAACCCGCAGCAACTTACCTACCGCCACCTGCTGTTTGAATTTTTCCGCATGCACAACCCGACCACGCACAACCAGCAGGGCAACGACATCGGCACGCAATATCGCTCGGCGATTTTTTACCTCAACGATGAACAGAAACATACCGCCGAAGAGGTCATCAAAACCGTGGATGCCTCCGGTGACTGGAAAGCCAAAGTCGTTACCGAAATCGTGCCGTACAAGGAGTTTTTTCGCGCCGAGGAATACCACCAAAAATATCTGGTCAAGAATCCGCGCGGCTATACCTGCCACTACGTGCGACGGATGAATTTGGGGGAATAGCCTGTAGATAGGTTGAATGTAGCGATACCCATCAAAATACAAATGTGTTAAGGGCGCCTCTAAAAATTCAAGTTTCTGATGAAACTACTAGCCATTCCACTAGGCTACCAAAAGACGGTAGCCAAGTGGCTGGTTATAAGCAAGACAAGGCGCGAGCAAAAAATTGCGGCGCAACATATG
>VFLG01000022.1 GCA_009885195.1 Gallionellaceae bacterium | reverse complement strand
GTTGAAATGGCGGGTTTGACCCAATACTGTTCTCTTAAGAAAAATTCCGTTCGCCCTGAGCTTGTCGAAGGGCATGAATTGTGCGACGGGTGGTTCGACAAGCTCACCACGAACGGTTAAGCGAACAGTATTGGGGTGTGACCCGCCCCGCGCTTGCTCCGTCCAGCCTTGGGCTGGAAACGGATTTGCCTACCCTTGCGGGTGCAAGGGGAGGTGAATCAACCCATCCCCCTGCCAGGGGGAGGTGCGGTTTCTGTCGGGAAATGAAATAAGAAAAAACTGGACACGTGCCATTTTTAGCTGGACCCGGATTTCTTTTGTTGTATCATTTCCGGCCATTGGGAGTCGCGCCCCTAACCCGCACAAGGAGCATACATGACCCGTTATAACAGACCCCATCTGTGGGGCAATAGGGCTGGCGGCGCTGCTGCTGGCGGGATGCGGTGGCGGTGGTGGCGATAGAGCCGGCCCGACCACCAACCGGGCGTATGTGGCCAAGTATTATAGCGACACCGTCTCGGTGCTGGACACGAGCAATAACCGCGACGGTGGCCGTGGGGGGCGGTCCATCTGCCGTGGCGGTGAACCCGACCACCAACCGGGCGTATGTGGCCAAGTGGGGCAGTGACACCGTCCAGGTGCTGGACACGAGCAATAACACGGTCATCGTGACGGTGGACGTGGGGGTCAGGCCAACTGGCGTGGCGGTGCACCCGACGGCCAACCGGGTCTATGTGACCAATGCTGACAGCGACACCGTCTCGGTGCTGGACACGAGCAATAACACGGTCGTCGCGACGGTGAACGTGGGGCGCTATCCAGTTGGCGTGGCGGTGCATCCTGCCACCAACCGCGCCTATGTGACCAATTTGTACGACAACACCGTCTCGGTGCTGGACACGACCATTAACAAGGTCGTCAAGACGGTGGACGTGGGGGGGTGGTCGCCAGATGCCGTGACGGTACACCCTGCCGCCAACCGCGTCTATGTGGCCAATTATGGCAGCAACACCGTCTCGGTGCTGGACACTGCCAATAACACGCTCATCAAGCCGGTGCGCGTGGGGAGAAATCCATGGGGCGTGGCGGTGCACCCTGCCGCCAACCGCGTCTATGTGGCCAATTATGGCGACGACACCGTCACGGTCTTTGACGCTGCCAATAACGAGTTCATCGAGACGGTGCGCGTGGGGAGAAAGCCATATGGCGTGGCGGTGGACCCGACCACCAACCTAGTCTATGTGGCCAATTATGACAGCAACGCGACCTCGGTCTCGGTGCTGGACACGACCACTAACAAGGTCATAGATGTGGTGCCAGTGGGGAGCGGACCAGCCGGCGTGGCGCTGGCGCCGTAAGGACAGAAGACAGAAGACAGATGAAGGTTGCGCGGACGGCGTATTCAACGCTTCTTAATATTTTTTACGCCCAGCATTTTTTTTACTTCATCGGCTGTGTGAACTCGCCCGGCATCCGCGTCCGCCAGCCCCGCATCAACTTCTGCAAGCAACCATTCCTCATAATCCAGACGATCTTTAACGGCTTGCTTGACGATTGACGCAGGTGTTGCGCGTGTGCCTGCGGTGAATTTGTTCAGTCTGTTGAGCAGGGATTGTGGAAGTTCAATTGCATGGTTCATGGTGTGCCCTCCAGAGTTTTATTGCTTGTCTCAAATTTTACATGAAAGAACGGCAAAGGGGCGGGTTCTGGTTGTTTTTTGGCAGATGCACACAGTTCATCAACCCGTATGCCAGCCCACATGTTGCGCCGCTTCGATCCCCGCCCTCGCCAGAAAACCGGAGCGCGATGCACATTCGAATAGTTCCGCGCGCTTCTATCTGGAAATGGAATTAGCCCATCTGTTATTTACCCTGTGCTTTCGGCCAGCAATGCTTCCACTGCGGCGATATCCGCATGGGTTTCCGGCTTGCGGCTGCCGCCATGTCTTGCATTCTCAGGTAACACCGCTATATGGATCGGCACGCCGCTTTCGGTTTGCAAAGAAAAGCTGGGCACAGTTTGTTCCCTGCCCATCAGATGCATACGCCACTCGCCGCCCTCGAACGGCAGGTTGTGCTTGAGCAAAAACATCATCACGGCTTTTTCGTCGTCGGAATAAACCAGAAGATTGATGTCGGATTGTTCGCCCGCCATGCCGTTCAGCACGGAGCCGGTAAGATAGGGGCGGAAGGGCTGCAGCAAGCGCATCGCGCTGAGCGCTTCTTGCCGGAGCTGGCGGAGAATGCCCGGGTGGTTGTCGCTCTGGTATAGCATCCGAAAACTCCGCAGCGCCGCTCCGACTTCTTCATTGCTGGGCAGGTGCTGCGTGTCTGCCGCGCCCATTTGCTTAGCCGCCTTGCGTTTGGCAAAGGCGTAATCGGTGATGCCGCCCTCGGCCATCAGGCGTGCGGCCTGATGCGCGAGCTGTTCGCGCATTAGGTCACGACGATGCAAACGGTCTTTGTTCATCCCAAGTCAGAATAATTGATCAATGATGGTTTCAATGAGCGACTTTTCCTTTATAGGCGGCAAATTTTCCTGGTAAAAGTATTCCACTAACTTGCCATCTTCATCCCGCTGGCCGTCATTGTTGATGCGCTCCACCACCATGTTTTCCGGCATGGTATAGACAGCCTGCGGCACACCTTGGAGTATTTTTCCCATGTAGTCCATCCATATCGGTAACGCGGCGCCGCCCCCGGTTTCCCGCTCGCCCAGGCTGCGCGGGGTGTCGAAGCCAAGCCAGGCAATGCCGGCCACGGTGGGCTGGAAACCGCAGAACCAGGCATCCATGGCGTCGCTGGTGGTGCCGGTCTTGCCCGCCAAATCTTGGCGGCCAAGCTGCATGGCGCGAATAGCAGTGCCATGGCGCACCACGCCCTGCATCATGTTGACCATGGTGTAGGCGTTGCGCACGTCTATAACCTGTTCGGCGGTCTCGCCCGCCACAACTGGCGCGGCCTGGTCCAGTACGTTGCCATTGGCATCCTCGATGCGCTGGATGAAGTAAGGGGTGACGCGAAATCCGCCATTGGCAAACACGGAATAACCCGCCAACATTTGCATGGCCGTGACCGAACCGGCACCCAGCGCCATGGTCAGGTAAGGCGGATGCTTGGCGGCCTCGAAGCCAAACTTGGTAACGTAGTCTTGCGCATATTGGGGCGTAATGGCTTGCAGGATGCGGACGGAAGCCAGGTTTTTGGACTTGACCAGCGCCTGCCTCATGCGTATCGGGCCTTCAAATATGCCATCGAAATTTTTCGGTTGCCAGACTTGGTTGACAGCCTCTTCGGTATCAACCATCAGCGGCGCGTCGGTCAGCGGCGCGTCGTTGACCACGGAGGCGGGGGTAAACCCCTTTTCCAAAGCAGCAGAATAAATAAACGGCTTGAAGCTCGATCCAGGTTGGCGCCATGCCTGGCTGACATGGTTGAACTGGTTGAGGTTAAAGTCAAAGCCGCCGACCAGCGCGTAGATTGCTCCATCGCGCGGGCTGGCGGCAACAAACGCTGCTTCTACCTGCGGTAGCTGGACGATTTGCCAGGCGCCCATGTCGTTTTTCTGTACGCGGATCAGCGAACCGGCGCGGATGCGCCGGTTCAGCGCGACATTATCACCCGGTTTGACCTGGGAGAATTTCAATCCTTCGCCGCTAATCTCGGCCATCTGGCCGCCTTTGACGTAAGCGCGGATTGTTTTTGGATTGGCCTCCAGCACCACAGCGGGAATCAGGTCATCGCTTTCGGCAACTTCCTGTAACGCGTCTTCCAGATTTTCTTCACCGCTCACCTTGCGCAAGTCTATATAACCTTCCGGGCCGCGGTAACCATGACGCTGGTCATAATCCAGCACGCCTTTGCGCAGCGCCGCATAGGCCGCCGCCTGGTCTGGCATACGAATGGTGGTATAAACCTTGATGCCCTGCGTATAAGCGGCCTCCTGATAGCGTGCATACACCGCCTGCCGAACCATCTCCGCCAGATAATCAGCCTTGACCGCAAAGTCCTGATAACCGCCGCGCCTGGTGGCCAGGGGTTCCAGTTGTGCCGCTTCTTGCTGTTGGGTGTCGATAAAACCCAGTTCGTGCATGCGGCGCAGCACATAGCTTTGGCGCAACTTGGCACGGGCAGGGTTGACCACCGGATTATAGGAAGAGGGCGCTTTGGGCAGGCCGGCCAGCATGGCGGTTTCAGCTATGCTGAGCTGACCGAGGCTCTTGCCGAAATAAGTTTGCGCGGCGGCGGCAAAACCGTAGGCGCGCTGTCCCAAATAGATATGATTAATGTAGAGTTGGAGAATGTCGTCCTTGCTCAGATTATGCTCAATCTTGATGGCCAGCAGCACCTCATTAAATTTGCGCGAAAACACCTTTTCCTTGGACAGGAAAAAGTTGCGTGCCACCTGCATGGTAATAGTGCTGGCGCCCTGCCTGGCGCCGCCCGAGGTAAAATTGGAATAGGCGGCACGCAGAACGCCCCTGTAATCCACCCCGCCGTGTTCGTAGAAACGATCATCTTCCGCCGCGAGTATGGCTTTTTTCATCAGGTCGGGCACCTCGCCAATCTTAACCAGCGCGCGGCGTTCCTCGCCGAATTCGCCGATCAGCGCACCCTCTGAGCTATATACCCGCAGCGGAATTTTAGGCTGATAATCAGTCAATGCTGCCAGCGAGGGCAGCGTCGGGTAGGTTAACAGTGCCGCCAGCATGAGCAGCAGCAATGGCATAAGGACAAGGGTGAGTATGGCCAGGGCCGGATAGAACCACCAGCGGGCGGTCATGGGAGACAAAGTTGTAAAATTGAGCATAGTTTGGGATTATATCGCCCTTAGCCGGAAAAATAGCCCCGCAAAATAAACCACCAGAAAATAAACCCTCAAAAAAATTGACGGCGCGCGCATTTATGATAACAATGCGCAACCACTTCTGATTATGAATTAAAAGGAAAATATATGAGCAAGCTAAGCAAAATAACCGCCTATACTTCAGCCATCATATTTATTGCTGTGGCGGATATGGCCGCCGCCGTTGGTGATCCTGTTGCAGGCAAAGAAAAATCCGCACTTTGCCAAGGTTGCCATGGCGAAGTTGGCATGAGCGATGCCTCTATGTTCCCGCGGCTTGCGGGACAATATGCGGGATACATCAGAAAGCAGGTTTCCAATTTTCAGGCCAGAACTCGCAGGGATGACACGATGGAGGGAATGGCCGATACCGTAACCGAGAAGCAGGATCTGGAAGATATTGCCGCTTATTTTGCCAGCCAGAAGCCGATGAGCGGCGACAATCCGCTGGCAGACTCCTCCCCCGGAAAAAATTTATATGTGAATGGCAATCCCGCCACCAACCTGTATGGCTGCATTAACTGCCATGGTGAAAACGGCAAAGGGAAATCGCCCAACAACTCGGTATTTCCGGTTATCGGTGGCCAGCACAAGGACTACCTGGTCAAGCAACTGAATGAATTTCGCAGTGGTGTACGCAGCAACGATCCGGCCGGCATGATGGGCGATATTGCCAAGAAAATGACAGATGTGGAAATTGATGCGGTATCGGAATATTTGGCAGGGCTTTAATCTGCACCCATTCTCAAAAATTAAGGACAGGCGTCACCTGTCCTTATTCTCAAAGCGGTCTTTAATCTTTACTTGACCAGTTCGACCTTGTCAACAAAGGTAATTTCATCAAACGTTTTGTTTAAAGTCTTGCTATGGTAATTGGCCATTATTGCGCCGCCACCATAGCGGATGGTGTCGCCTTTAGCGACCTTTATTTTTGAAGCCGCAAGCCAGACAGTCTTATCCTTGTCAGTCTTGCCGGTAACCTGGATGTAGGTATACATATCCATCACATCCGTTGCTTCCAACACCTTGCCGGTATAGGGATAGCGGCTGCTGGCTGCGCTTGCCGCGGGTGTCGGATCGGCTGCCAGGGCAGCCAGCGAAGAAACGGCGAGTACGGTGCCGACCATCGCCGAGGCACATAGTGTAAACAGGGATTTCATGGGGTACATCCTTTCTGGGAAATAGTTGGATATGGAAAGTGCAATCATAATATAAATACTATCCGACTGGCAAAGTTAAATCCCCGGGCAATATGGCGGCGTACCAGCGCCAGCACGGAGTAAAAATGCTGCCGTTCAGAATTTTATTCTCGCGAGCAGGGATTGCTACTGCCTTGCATCTGCTACAATACGCACTGCTTCGAGGTGCTGGAGACAAGAAAGTTCTTCAGTTAAACGGGAAACAGGTGAAATTTTATTTATTAGGCCTGTGCTGCCCCCGCAACGGTAAGCAGGTGTGGACGTATCAATAATCGGATGAGAGTTCGGTTAAGCCACTGTGAGTAATCCCGCAATGGGACTCATGGGAAGGCGATATGTTTAGTCCTGCGAGCCCGGATACCGGCCTTGAGCATAGGAGCCTCATCAGAGGTTCCGTAGGTCGGGAAATGCTGCGGGTGGCGCATGGACGGCAGGATGGCGAGCCATGCCGGTTAGCGAGCACTTCCTTGCTGTTGTTTGTTGGCATCCTTGCGGTATTTCCTGAATTTGAAGGGCGCCTCTAAAAAATTCAAAATCCTAAGCGAGACAAGGCGCGAGAAAACGAAGTTTCAGTGTAGGGTAACCTTTAGGTTAGCCGGAACTAAAAATTTTAGCGCGCCGCATATATTTGATATGTAAGCGTTAAAATTTTTTGAGCAACGCCGTATCGCAACGGAGTTTGGATTTTTAGAGATGCCCTGAACTTTCCAACGGGGAACCTTGGAGCTCACTCAGGAAAATCTTTATGAAACTGCAAAACCTTCTCGCCGCCATTTTATGTGCGGTTGCTTCACTGGCACATGCAACAGAAGAAAATACCCCTCTTGAAATCCTCATAGTCACGGGAACCAGAACCCCGCAGCCGCTCAAGCAGGCATTGTCCCATTCCACTGTCATTACCGAGCAGGATATACAGGCTTCGCAAGCGACGGATGTGCCGGCTTTGCTGCGTTCTTTGGCGGGTGTCGAGATTTATCAGAATGGAGGGTTGGGCAAGCAGTCCAGTACTTTCATGCGCGGCACTAATTCCAGCCACGTGTTGGTATTGCTGGACGGCGTGCGTATCAATTCCGCGACGACGGGCACGACACAGATCGACCAATTGATGCTCGACCAGATTGCGCGCATCGAAGTGGTGCGCGGCAACGTCAGCAGCCTGTATGGCTCCGAGGCCATCGGCGGGGTGATCCAGATATTCACCAAGCGCGGCAAAGGCGCGCAGTCCTTTAATGGCAGCATCGGTGCAGGCTCGCATAACACGCAACGGGCGTCCGCAGGTTTCGGTGGTGAGTCAGGGGACACGGCGTTCAACGTGCAAGTCTCGAAGTACCAGACGGATGGGGTATCGGCAGTCAGACCCGACCTCGTTCCCACGGTGAACCCTGACAGGGACGGCTACGACAACAGCAGCTTGTCGGCGAACATGCGCCACGCCTTCGGCGATGCACACAGTCTGTCGGCCTCGCTGTTCGACAGCAATGCCACCAATCAGACCGACAACTCATTCGGCTTGAGCGCTGATGTGAACAGTAGCAAGTCGCGCATCCGCAAGGTTGCGTTGGTGTCGGAAAACCGTTTAAGCGAAGACTGGCAGAGCAAGGCGCAACTGTCGCAGGGCGTGGACGACATCCAGAATTATTTGAATGGTGTGCCGGATGTGGCACTGGGCGCGCAATTCAAGACCACCAGTGACTTGCTGTCGTGGCAAAACACCTTGCGTATCAGCGATGACGATGTGCTGATCGTTGGGCTGGAGAAACTGCGACAACAAGTCGCCAGCAGCACGATCTATTCGCGCACCAGTCGCACCGACGATAGCCTGTTCTCTGGCTACGCCGGCAACTACGGCGCGCAGCAAGTGCAGATCAACCTGCGGCGCGACAAGTATTCGGATTTTGGTGCGGCTAACACCTGGCTGCTCGGTTACGGCCTCAATGTGAGCGAAGCGTGGCGCATCACCGCCAGCACCGCCACGGCCTTCAAGGCGCCGACGCTGAATGACTTGTTCTATCCCTTTACCGACTACGGCTTCGGTTACTCCTATGTGGGCAACCCGAATCTGAAACCGGAGCGTTCGCGTAACAACGAGTTGGGGCTGCATTACGCCAACGACGGGCAGCGCCTGGACATGGTGTATTTCGACAATCGCATCCGCGACCTGATCGTCATCAACACCTTGCCTGCCGCGACCATGATCAACCTCGACGAGGCACGCATCAATGGCGTGGAGCTGGCTTACAACGGGCAATTCGGCGATACGGGCGTGAAAGCGGCTTACACTCAACAGAATCCCCGTGACGCCAAGACAGGACAGACCCTGTTGCGCCGCGCCAGGAACTTTTCCAGCGTAGGTCTCGCGCAACAGCTCGGTGCGCTGAAGGTGGGTGGCGAGTGGCAGCATAGCGGTGTGCGCACCGACATCGACATCAATACCTTCGCTCGCACCACGCTGGCGACCTACGATGTGGCGAGCCTCACAGCGAACTATGCGTTGGGCAAGCGTCTAGATTTGTCGGCGCGGGTGGACAACCTGTTTAACAAGGACTATATGCTGGCGCATGGCTACAACACTTTGGGCCGCACACTGTTTGTCGGCTTGAGCTACCAGCAATAGAGCTTGCAAATGATGGCAAAGGCGGCTTGTCCGCCTTTGCTTTTTGCCCGGCTTGGTGTACTGTTGCCACCATTAAAACAGGCGCTCATCAAAGGGGATGCAATGAATAACATTCAAACCAAAACCATCGCGATTTTTGCAACGCTGGCCGCGCTGATGGCGGCTACTCGCTTTAATCATTTCGGCTCGGCGGTTTCTTTGCCGGATGCTTCTCTCGCAGTATTTTTTCTGGGTGGTTTATATCTGGCCGTATCTGCTCGCGCGTCTATCGCCGCGTTCATCGCGTTGATTCTGGAAGCGGGTTTGATCGATTACTACGCGACGTCCATGCAAGGCGTCAGCGACTGGTGCATGACCCCCGCCTATTGGTTCCTGATCCCGACTTACGGCAGCCTGTGGTTGGTCGGCCGCTGGCTCGCATTGCGGCACACCATGCAAGGCAAAGGATTGATCGGGTTAGCGCTGGTTGCATGGGCGGTCAATAGTTTCGCCTTCGTATTTTCCAACGCCACCTTTTATTTATTCTCCGAGCGTTTTGCCGATATGAGCGCGGTTGAATATGCGTCACGTGTCGCCCAGTACTATGGTTCGTATGTTTCGGTGGCGCTGCTTTATATCGCGTGCGCAGTCGCACTGCACATGGCATTCGACATCATTGTCAAGCAACGGGCGCATTCGCGATCAGACGGCTTATAAACATTGATTCTCTCGCCGCTTAAGCGCGCAAGCACCGTCTTCAGCAAGCCACGCCTCTTCCTGCTACAGTGCGCGCCATTCTCAAAAATGCCCCGATACTTATTTTGGACGAAACCACCTCTGCGCTTGACAGCGAATCAGAGCGCCACGTCCATGCATCCAGTTCGAGTCGAATGAAACAACGAGTGAGGAAAATAATGAAAATGTCTGAAATTAAATTTAACGTGACACTTGACGACAACAAGGTGCCCGAAAAAATCGACTGGAGCGCTTCTGACGCACAAAAGCAAAGCACCAGCAAAGCGATCATGATCTCTGTTTGGGATGCCAAGGAAAGCAATACGCTGCGCATTGATTTGTGGACCAAAGACATGATGGTCGATGAAATGAAACAGTTTTATCACCAAAGCCTGTTATCCATGGCTGACACTTTTGAGCGTGCCACCGGAGAAGTGGAAGCCGCGAAAGCGATGCGCAATTTTGCCCAGGAGTTTGGAGTGAGAATGAATTTGGTGATGAAAAATAAATTGGCTGAGATGGATAAAAATAGCTAGAGGTGCCCTTAACTTGCAAGAGACTAACTACTCCCCCGCCCAAACAGCATTAAGCATCCGGTCTCGTTTGTCCTCCGGCACGCGCTGCATGAATGCGCAATCCCGCTTGTGTAGAGTGATGCCCCGGTCGCGTGTGACGTAGCCGACGATGGCGTCCGGTTTTTCCGGTTTGCAGCACTTGGCCAGTTTGATCATCAGGTTGTCCACGCCTTCGATCAGCACACCAGTTGAAGAGGTGCGGCGCGCGGTGGGCTTGTGGGGAGCGGGTTGGGGGATGGCGGCCAGTTTCGCTGGGACTTCTTGCTGGACAGCGAGACCAAAGCGGCGCGGGGAGACATCGCCGCGCCCGAGAGCGGCGAGCAGTTCTTCCGGTTTGTGGAAGCGCAAGCGCTGCGCGACTTTTTCCTGATTGACGGTGGTCACGCCCAGGCGCTGCAATTCGCGCTCGAGCAATATCCTGCCTTGCGCGATGCTGTCGTCAATGTTTTGCGTTTTGAACCAATGCCGCACCTTGGCGCGTGCGCGCGCGCTTTTCAGGTAGCCGAGCTGCGGGCTCAGCCAATCGCGGCTCGGTGCGCCCTGTTTCGTGGTGAGGATTTCCACGCGCTGACCATTCTGCAATTGGTATTTGAGCGGCACGATGTGGCCATCCACTTTGGCGCCACGGGTGCGGTGGCCGAGGTCGGTGTGCAAGATGTAGGCGAAGTCCACCGGGGTCGCGCCCTTGGGCAAGTCCATGACCTTGCCTTGTGGCGTAAACACATACACGCGATCCTGCAGCAGTTCATTCTTGAATTTCTCTTGCAGGCTGCCGCTGTCGGCCAGTTCCGCTTTCCACGCCAGTATCTGACGCAGCCAGGCAATCTTCTCGTCGAACCCGGTATCGGATTTTCTATTTTCTTTATAACGCCAGTGCGCGGCGACGCCGAGTTCCGAATCACGGTGCATGTCGTGTGTGCGTATCTGCACTTCCAGCGCCAGTTGCCGCGGCCCGGTCACGGCGGTGTGCAGCGAGCGGTAGCCGTTGCCCTTGGGGTGCGCGATGTAGTCGTCGAACTCGCTAGCGATGGGCGGCCACAGTTCATTCACGATGGACAACGCCGCGTAGCAACTCTGAATGTCGCTTACCAGGATGCGCAAGGCGCGCACATCATAAAGCTCGCCGAACCCGATCTGCTTGCGCTTCATCTTGTTGATGATGCTGTGGATGTGCTTGGGGCGCCCGCTCACCTCAGCTTCGATGCCTGCCCCGGTCAGCGCCTGCTTGAGCTGCACGATCACTTGCGCGATGTAACGTTCGCGATCCACGCGGCGCTCGTCGAGCAGCTTCGCCACTTTCTTGTACAGCTCCGGTTCCAGATAGCGTAGCGACAGGTCTTCCAATTCCCACTTCAGTTGCCACACGCCAAGCCGGTTCGCCAGCGGGGCGAAGATGCTGTGCGTCTCCTGCGCGATCTGCCGCTGTTGCTCCGAACTCGCGCCGGACAGCCTGCGCAAGGTCTGGGTGCGCTCGGCGAGTTTGATCAGCACCACGCGAATGTCTTCCACCATCGCCAGCAACATCTTGCGCAGGCTCTCGATCTGCTGCGCGGCTTCGTCCTTGTCTTTCGCGTTGCGCACTTCGCTGAACAGACGTATCCGCTCCATCCGCGAGATGCCTTCGACCAGACTGGTCACGTTGCCACCAAATCGCTCGGTCAGCACTTCCGCCCATTCATCCAGATACTCCGGCACGGCATGCAACACGGTGGCCGCGATGGTCTCATGATCCAACTTCAGACCGATCAGGATAGTCGCCGAGCCGAGCGCGTGCTGCAACAGCGGCGTGCCGGTGGCCTCGGTTTGTCCGTGGTAGAGCGGGGCGGCGAATTCGCACGCCTGACGGATCAGCTCGATCTCTGCGGCTGCATAAACGCCGGACAGCGCAGCCAGCCAGCGCTGGATGTCTGCGCTGTCTTCACCCGCAAGAGGAGGAAAATTATGTTGAACGGAAACCATGTGGTTTTAACCCAAATAATCCATTAGTCGAGAGCAGGTGTAAAAGCCGTTCGTGGTGAGGTATCGAACCGCTTGAGCAAGCCCTTCGATACGCTCTGCGTACCCTGTGCTGAGTTTGTCGAAGCATCAGGGCGAACGGATTTCGGGTTAATGAACTATCTGGGTTTAAGAAAAGAAGAACGCCAGATTACACAGAATAGGTTATGCCAGGCTCTCGTTGCTCACCGCGATGAGCTGCGCCAGCTTATTCTTCGCCGCGCCGCTGGCGATGACTTCTCCAGCTTTTTTCACGCCTTCCGCCAATGAAGCGGCCAATCCGGCCACATAAATAGCCGCACCGGCGTTGAGTTGCACGATGTCGCGCGCGGCTCCGGGCTGGTTGTCCAATGCCTCCAGCAGTTTGCTGCGCGCCTCGTCTGCATTGGCGACGCGCAGGGTGTCCAGTGCTGCCGTTTGCAGGCCGAAGTCCTGCGGCTGGACGGTGTACTCGCGCAGCGCGCCCTCTTTCAGTTCGGCAATATAGGTCGGTCCGCCGATGGAAATTTCATCCATGCCGTCCGCGCCATGCACGACCAATACATGGCGACTGCCGAGTTGTTGCAGCACGCGCGCCAGCTTGGCCGTCAGGTCGCAATGGAACACGCCCATGACTTGATTTTTTGCGCCAGCGGGGTTGGTCAGCGGGCCCAGCAAGTTGAACATCGTGCGCACGCCAAGTTCGCGCCGCACCGGCGCAGCATGCTTCATTGCGCTGTGATGGCTGGGCGCGAACATGAAACCGATGCCGATGCTGTCTATGCAATGCGCCACTTGCTGCGGCGTCAGGTTTACATTGACGCCGAGCTTTTCCAGAATGTCGGCGCTACCGCAGGTGCTGGAAACAGAACGTCCGCCGTGCTTGGCGACCTGCGCTCCGGCAGCCGCAGCGACCAGCGCGCTGGCAGTGGAGATGTTGAAGGTCTGCGCGCCATCGCCGCCGGTGCCGCAGGTATCAATCAAGTGCCCGGTATTCTTCACGTTGACCTTGATCGATAACTCGCGCATCACTTGCGCCGCCGCCGCTATTTCGGTGACGGTCTCGCCCTTGATGCGCAGTGCAACCAAGATGGCGGCGATCTGCGCCGGAGTCAGTTGCCCGCTCATGATGTGCTGCATCAACTCCAGCATGTCATCGTGTGGCAAATCCTGGCGGTCGATTAGCTTGGTTAGTATTTGTGAGTAATTCATAGGAAGGTAGCCATTATCTATTTCCCTTCAAAAAATTCTTCAGCAAGTCATGCCCATGCTCAGTGAGTATAGATTCGGGATGGAATTGCACGCCTTCCACCGCCAGCGTCTTATGGCGCACACCCATGATCTCGCCGTCTTCAGTCCATGCGGTGATTTCCAGACAGTCAGGCAAGGTCTCGCGCTCGATCACCAGCGAATGATAACGCGTGGCGGTGAACGGACTGGGCAGGCCGCGAAACACGCTGGTGTTGTTATTAAAAATGGAAGAGGTCTTGCCATGCATCAATTTCTTGGCATGCACAATCCGCCCGCCGAAAGCCTGGCCTATGCTCTGGTGGCCGAGGCATACGCCGAGTATCGGGATCTTACCCGCAAAGTGTTTGATCGCGGCGACTGAAATGCCCGCTTCGTTCGGCGTGCATGGGCCGGGCGAGACGACGATGTGCTGCGGATTTAGCTTGGCGATCTGCTCCACCGTGATCTCGTCGTTGCGGTACACCACCACATCTGCGCCCAGTTCGGCGAAATACTGCACCAGGTTGTAGGTAAAGGAATCGTAGTTATCTATCATTAATAGCATGGCTAACCCCTTTCCTGATCGCTGACATTATCCAGCCCGGCCAGCACCATTTCCGCCGCTCGCAGCACCGCGCGCGCCTTGTTCTGCGTCTCTATCCATTCGTTGGCAGGTATCGAATCAGCCACAATGCCGGCACCGGCCTGCACATACAGTGTAGCGCCCTTAATCACTGCGGTGCGCAGTGCGATGGCCAGATCCATGTCGCCGTTGAAAGCAAGATAACCGACTGCTCCGGCATAGATGCCGCGCTTGGAGGGTTCCAGTTCGTCGATGATTTCCATCGCGCGCACTTTGGGTGCGCCGCTCACGGTGCCAGCCGGGAAAGTGGCTTTTAATACGTCTATCGCATCCAGCCCCGGTTTGAGCGTGGCTTCGACATTGGACACGATGTGCATCACATGCGAATAGCGTTCGATGACCATTTTATCGGTGAGCTTGACCGTGCCGTGTTGCGCCACGCGACCGATATCGTTGCGGCCTAAATCAATCAACATTAAATGTTCGGCCAACTCTTTGGGGTCGGCCAGCAACTCCTGCGCCAACGCGGCATCTTGCTGGGGCGTCTTGCCGCGCGGACGGGTGCCCGCAATGGGGCGCACGGTGACGTTGTCGCCTTCCAGCCGCACCAGAATTTCCGGCGATGCGCCGACGACATGGTGGTCGCCCATGTCGTAATAGAACATGTAGGGCGATGGATTAAGGCCGCGTAGCGCGCGGTATAGCGACAGCGGCGAAGCCGGGAAAGGCTGCGCTATGCGTTGCGACAACACCACTTGCATGATGTCGCCATCGAAGATGTAGCGCTTGGCTTTTTCCACCGCCTGCTTGAATGCGGCTTCGCCGAATTCGGATTTGGCCTCGCCGCCGCGCATGGGTGGCGCGCGTGGAATTTCTACCGGGCGTCGCAGTAATTGCGTCAACTCATCCAGCCGCTGCCGCGCCCGTGAGTAGGCATCGGCCTGTTCCGGGTTGGCATACACGATAAAGGTAAGCGTGCCGGAAAGATTGTCCACCACCGCCAGTTGCTCGGTCAGCATCAGCAAGATGTCCGGCGTGCCCAGCACATCGGCTTTTTGTGCGGCGGCCAGGCGCGGCTCGATATAGCGCACGGCATCATAGCCAAAATAACCGGCCAGCCCGCCGGTAAAACGCGGCAGGCCGGACAGCGGTGCAACCTTGAAGCGCGCTTGATATTCCTTGATGAAGTCCAGCGGATGGTCGGCGTCGTGCGCGGTTTCTCCTGTTGGATGAGTCAGCGTGATGTGCTTGCCGCGTACCGTGATGCGCGTGTCGGCGGGCAGGCCGATGAAGGAATAGCGCCCGAAGCGTTCCCCGCCCTGCACGGATTCCAGCAGGTATGAATAAGGTTTGTTGGCGAGTTTGAGATACAGCGACAGCGGTGTGTCGAGATCGGAAAAGGTCTCCGCCACCAGCGGGATACGGTTATAGCCTTGTTGTGCGAGTTGGTTAAACTCTGCTTCTGAAATGGGACTTAACACGAAATGCTCCTGAAAAAATGAAAAAACGGCGGCACCAAAACGGGCGTCGCCACACCGCACGGGATGGCAATCACCATCGCCATGCGGCAGTTTCTCTCCAGACTTTTTCGTGGGTCATTATAATTCAGATTTTTCTAATTAATTTCATTACAGATGAAAGGTCGGGGATAACGGCATCCAGATCCAGGCCGTCCACCGGCTCGCCGTGATTGTAACCGTAAGGCACGCACACCACCGGACAACCCGCCGCGCGCGCGGCCATCGTGTCGTTGAGCGAATCTCCAATCACCAGCAACTGTTCTACTGGCACATCGAAAAACTTGGCGGCATGTAGCAAGGGCATCGGGTGCGGCTTTTTTTCCGGCAGGCTGTCGCCGGACAACATCAGATCAAAATATTCCGCCAGCCCGATACCCTTGAGCAGCGGCTCGGTATAGCGCGCCACCTTGTTGGTAATGCAGCCCAAGCGGTAACCCGCTGCCTTCATGGCTTCCAGCCCGGCAATGACGCCATCGAACGGCTTGCTTTGCAGCAGCAGTTCCTGGTAATGCTTTTCAAAAATCGGCAGCGCCTGTTCGTACAGCGCCGCATCCGGCTCGGCGTGCATATCGCCGGTCAAGGCGCGTTTTACCAGCCAGCTGATACCGTTGCCGATATAGCTCATCAGCAAATCTTGCGACACCGGCGGGCGACCCATGTCGCGCAACATGCGATTGGCCGACTCGGCCAGTTCCGGCGCAGTGTGCAGCAGCGTGCCATCCAGATCAATCAGGATGGCAGAGATGCTGAGTGGGAAACGTGCTTGCAGCATTATTTTTTAGCCTTTGCCAGCTCTGCGCGCATTTCGGCGACGATAGTGTCATATCGATTTTTGTCTTTTTCGTTACGCTTGCTGAATATGGCGGAACCGGCCACGAAGGTGTCCACACCCGATTCCGCGACTTCGCGAATATTGGCTGGGCCTACACCGCCGTCGATCTCCAGACGGCAATTGTACTTGCCCGCATCGATCATTTTGCGCACCGCGCGCGCCTTGTCCAGCACATGCGGAATAAATTTCTGTCCACCGAAGCCGGGGTTAACCGACATCAGCAACACCATGTCCAATTTCGGCAGCGTGTATTCCAGTATGTCCAGCGGTGTGGCAGGATTGAACACCAGCCCGGCCTTGCAGCCACTTTCTTTAATCAGCCCGATAGTACGATCAATATGCTCGGACGCTTCCGGATGGAAGGTAATGTAAGTAGCACCGGCCTTGGCAAAATCCGGGATAATGCGATCCACCGGCTTGACCATCAGATGCACGTCTATCGGCGCGGTCACGCCATGCTTGCGCAGTGCTTCACAGACCAAGGGACCTATGGTCAGGTTGGGCACATAATGGTTGTCCATCACATCGAAGTGAACGATGTCTGCGCCTGAGGCGAGCACGTTGTCGACTTCTTCACCAAGCCTGGCGAAATTGGCGGAAAGAATGCTGGGAGCGATGATGTACATGGCGATACCTTTAAAATAGTTGTGGAATTAAAACGTGTATTCTACCCGAAACTGGTTGATTGATTAATTCAACAGCTTGTTGGGACAGCTTCTTGTCACATCAGGCAAAATAAGGTGAAATGCTGCAAATGGATAAAGACGACAAATACCGTGTCAACATTGCCACCCGGGTAAACTATTTGCCCGAGCAATCTGACGAGGCCGACAATCGCTTCGTCTTTGCCTACACCATCACCATCACCAATGTTGGCCATGCCGCCGTCAAGCTGGTCAGCCGCCATTGGATCATTACCGATGCCCACAACCATGCGCAGGAAGTGCGCGGTCCGGGCGTGGTGGGTGAGCAACCGGTACTCAAACCCAACCAGAGTTTTGAATACACCAGCGGCACGGTACTCTCTACCCAGGTGGGCACGATGTCGGGCAGCTACCGCATGGTGGCGGAGGACGGCACCGAGTTTGATGCGCCCATTCCCCAGTTTGTGTTGAGTGTGCCGCGTGTGCTGCATTGACGCTATGAAATCAGATGTAGTGTTTAATCTAGGCCACACAAGTTTTTCCGTGCGTAGGCTCTAATGTTTTACGCGCAGACGGGGCTGCCTGCTCACGCAGCTTGGGTGGATGGCTCTTCCGCCGGTGGAATGCATTCAGTATCGCGATCACATCGATCACAGCACTTCTTCTTTCCCTTTGGGTCGGAGACTTCGTTGGTATCGTCTGGCGCAATGACTGGCATTGTGCAGTGCTCACTCTGTGCGCAGTCCTTGCTTTTTCCGCATGGTTCGCGTGGCGAGACACTATGGGAATGTTGGCATTCATGGTACGCAAATGGCAAAGTAGCAATGCGAAAGAGAATGTCTAACCCTGCTCAAGCGGCCGCCGCAAAAGCGCGGCGCCCCTTAACTTTACGTTATGCCCCGCAATTCATCTCTCTCAGCACCCTAGGTACGCAGTCTGCACCGCATCACTCCCCAGCAGTTCACTCGCCGCGCCCGACAAAGTAATCGCGCCGCTTTCCAGCACATAACCTCGTTGCGCGACTTGCAGGGCGAGCCTGGCATTTTGCTCAACCAGCAAAATGGAAACACCTTGTGCGGAAATATCGCGAATGGTGTCGAAAATCTTTGCCACCATCATCGGCGCCAAGCCCATGCTGGGTTCGTCCAGCATTAGCAGTTTGGGTCTGCTCATCAGCGCGCGCGCCATGGCGACCATTTGCTGCTCGCCGCCGGAGAGGGTTCCGGCCAGTTGATTTTTGCGTTCGGCCAGGCGCGGGAAGAGTTCATACATGCGCGCAAGGTCGGCTGATATTTCATGTTGATCGCTGCGGCTGTATGCGCCCATTTGCAAATTTTCCTGCACGGTGAGGCGGGCGAATACGCCGCGCCCTTCCGGCACCAGCGCCATGCCCTTGCGCACACGCTGATGCGCGGCGCAGTGTTGCAGCGATTCTCCGGTGTAGTGAATTTTTCCTGCACTGGGGTGCAGCAACCCGGCCAGTGTTTTGAGCAGAGTGGTTTTGCCCGCGCCGTTGCTGCCGATTAGGGTGACCAGTTCGCCTTGTGCGAGGTGGAGGTCTATGCCTTTGAGGGCCTGGATGCCGCCGTAGGAGACTTTTAGATTTTCTACTGTGAGCAGGAGCATCTTAAAAACCTTAATTCAAGCCACATAACCAGCGACTTGGCTGGCGTCTTTTGCCAGCTTAGTCGAATGGCTAGTAGTTCCATCAGAGAACACAGAGTTCACAGAGGAAAACCATTGAGCTATCAGACACCTGTATTTCTCCCAGAAGGCAAGCAAGGAAAGCCGCGAATTACCCGCGCCTTCTCTGTGAGCTCTGTGGCTAATAGTTTTTCCAAGCTTCATGCAGATCCACCCCCTAAATAAGCTTCAATTACTGCCGGGTTGTTGCGCACTTCATGCGGCACGCCTTCGGCAATTTTCTTGCCATAATCCAGCACCGTTACGCGGTCGCACAGGCCCATGATCAGCTTGACGTCATGCTCGATCAGCAGCACGGTGATGCCGTCGGCGCGTATGGTTTGCAGCAGTGTCTTGAGGCTTTCGGTTTCGGTGGCGTTCATGCCTGCGGCGGGTTCGTCCAGTGCCAGCAGCTTGGGATCGGTGGCCAGGGCACGGGCGATTTCCAGGCGGCGCTGTTCGCCGTAGGATAAATTTTTTGCCAGCGTCTGCGGCGGACGATTGACGCCGACATAACGCAGCAACTCGCGCGCCCGTCCGATGATGGCGCGTTCCTCGGCGCGGGCGGCGGCATGGCGCGCAAGCGCGCCCCAGATGCCGCAGCGGGTGCGTACATGACGGCCGACCATGACGTTTTCCAGTGCGCTCATATTGGCGAACAGGCGGATATTCTGGAAGGTTCGCGCGATTCCCGCTTGCGCCAGCAGGTGTGGTTTGCAGCTTACATAGCCAGTGCCATCGAAAGTGAAATTGCCGCTGTCCAGTTGGTATAGCCCGGTGACAATGTTGAACAGCGTGGTCTTGCCCGCGCCATTGGGGCCGATCAGGCCATAAATTTCCCCGCGCAAGATGTGCAGCGAGACATCGTTAAGCGCGGCCAGGCCGCCGAAATGTTTGCCGATGCCAGATACTTCGAGCAGGGTTTCACTTGGCGGCGTCATACACTGTACCCCGTTGCGCCGCATCGTCATCGGCAGAAAGTTCACGTCGGCGTTGCCTGGACGGCCACAATCCGGCGGGCCGCCACAGCATGACAGCTATCAGCGCCAGCCCGAACAGCAGCATGCGCAGGCTCTCCGGATCAATAAACATTTTGCCAAACAGCGCCTGCTGCACGGGGCCTGCCCCATGGCGTAGCGCTTCCGGCAGCAGCACCAGCAGCACGCCGCCGAACACCACGCCGCCGATGTTGCCCATGCCGCCGAGCACGACCATGCATAACACCATAATGGATTCCGTCAGGCCAAAACTTTCCGGGCTGACGAATCCCTGGAAGCCGGCGAACAGCCCGCCTGCCGCGCCACCGAAGGTCGCGCCCATGGCGAAAGCCAGCAGTTTGATATTGCGCGTATTGATGCCCATCGCCGCCGCTGCCACTTCGTCTTCGCGGATTGCCATCCAGGCGCGGCCGATACGCGAATCTTCCAGCCGCAACGAAACAAAAATCACCAGCAGCGTGATGCATAGAAACAAGTAGTAATGCAGATGCACTGAGGGGAAGGTGAGGCCAAACAATTCGTGCGTGCTGGCCAGTGAAAATTCGCCTATCCGTATTGGATCTATCATGCTGATGCCCTGCGGGCCATTGGTGATGTTGAGCGGCGCGTTCAGGTTGTTAAGGAAAATGCGGATGATCTCGCCGAAACCCAGCGTTACGATAGCCAGATAATCGCCGCGCAACTTGAGCGTGGGCGCGCCCAGCAGCACGCCAAAAAAGCCAGCCAGCAGCGCGCCTGCCGGCAGGACTATCCAGAACGGCAAATGCAACCCGAACTGCGGCGAGCCGAGCAGCGCGTAGCAATACGCACCGACCGCGAAGAAAGCGATGTAACCCAGATCGAGCAGGCCGGCGTAACCGACCACGATATTCAGCCCCAGCGCCAGCACGATATAAAGCAGCGCAAAATCCAGGATGCGCACCCAGCCGCGCCCGAGCAGCGCATCGGTGATGAACGGCAGTGACAGCAACAGCATGGCGAGCGCCGCGAACGCTAGCCATGCCCGGTGTTTGCGTGACATTTGCGCCAGCATGTTCATGCGCGATCTGCCACCCGTTCGCCCAGCAGGCCGGCAGGACGGAACACCAGAACCACGATCAGCACCAGGAAGGCGAACACGTCCTGATAATGGCTGCCGAAAAATCCGCCAGTCAGATCGCCGATGTAACCCGCACCCAGGCTTTCGATTAGCCCCAGCAGCAAACCGCCCAACATCGCACCGCGCAGATTGCCGATGCCGCCCAGCACGGCGGCGGTGAAGGCTTTCAGGCCAAGAATGGAGCCCATGTAATAATGCACGATGCCGTAATTTGCGCTGACCATGATGCCCGCCACTGCCGCCAGCGCGGCACCCATCATGAAGGTAATTGATATCACGGCATTGGGGTTCACTCCCATCAGGGCTGCGGCAGAAGGATTCTCGGCCACGGCGCGCATCGCACGGCCGAGGCGGGTGCGATGTACCAGCAACATCAACCCGGCCATCATCGCCGTTGCCACCAGCACAATGATGATCTGCACCTCGTTGATAATCGCGCCGGCCAGCAGGTGCGAACTATTTGGCAGCAACGCCGGGAAAGCATGATATTCGCGTCCCCAGATTATCATCGCCAAATTTTGCAGCACGATAGATACACCGATCGCGGTAATCAGCGGGGCCAGGCGCGGCGCGTTGCGCAAGGGACGGTAAGCGAGGCGCTCGATGCCATAGCCCAACACCATGCATACCGCCGCCGCGACCATCAAAGCGATCAGCAATACCAGCAATGGCGGCAAGCCCGATCCAATGAGCAGCAGGCTCACGGACAGCGCCACCATCGCCCCTATCATCACCACTTCGCCATGGGCAAAATTGATCAGGCCGAGGATGCCATAGACCATGGTGTAACCGAGCGCGACCAGGGCATATATGCTGCCCTGCACCAGGCCGTTAATGATTTGTTGTAAGAATATGTCCATGCTGTGTTTGATTGCGTAATACGCGAAAAAAAAGCGACACACAAGGTGTCGCTTTGTCACTCATTCGCCGTCCATCAGTGCACTGTCGCAGGCGCGCTTCCACCCATCGTTTGCAAAGGCTGCCACTTGCCTTGCTGTACTTGGTATAACGTGATTGCGCCGCCCTTGAGGTCGCCCTTTTGGTCGAAGGTAATTTTCGCTGTCACGCCGTCATATTCAATCTTTGCCAGCTCAGGCAAATATTTCGCCGGTTCGGCTGAGTCTGCCTTTTGCATTGCGGCAATCATCACATTCACCGCGTCGTAGCAATAGGGGGCATACAGCTGGATAGGCTGCTGGTATTTCGCCTCGTAGCGCTGGGAGAAGCCCTTGCCGCCCGGCATCTGGTCCGGCGGCACGCCGGGCAGTGATGCATAAACGCCTTCAGCCGCCGCGCCTGCCAACTCGATCAGCTTGGGCGTGTAACCGCCATCGCCCATCATGAATTTGGCATTCAGCCGCAATGCTTTCATTTGCTTGACCAGCGGCACGCCCTGCGGATCCATGCCGCCAAAGAACACCAGGTCGGGCTTCTTGCCTTTTATGGAGGTCAGCACCGCGGTGAAGTCCACCGCTTTGTCATTGGTGTATTCATGCGCCACAATCTGCGCGCCGCTGGCCAGCGCGGCTTTCACAAATTCAGCCGCCAGTCCCTGACCATAGGCAGTGCGATCATCAATCACCGCAATTTTCCCGGCTGCCAGATTCTTCGCCGCATATTCGCCCAATACTTTGCCCTGTTGCCCGTCGTTGGCCATCACGCGAAACGCTGTCTTGAACCCTTG
Organism: Gallionellaceae bacterium; assembly: GCA_009885195.1. Lineage (GTDB taxonomy): Bacteria > Pseudomonadota > Gammaproteobacteria > Burkholderiales > Gallionellaceae > Nitrotoga. The sequence continues at coordinate 18,199 of VFLG01000022.1, read as the reverse complement.
CGCGGTGTAGGTCACGGCGGTGGCGGAAGGGGAAATTTGCGGGATACCATTGTCGCTATAAATTCTGGAGGCGGGAATGGATGTGCCGGAATTGAGATGGCCGATGATGCCGCTCACTTTGGCATCCACCAGTTTTTGCGCCACGATGGTGGCGGTCTTGGGATCGGCCTGATCGTCTTCGCTGATCAACTCGAAGCGCACTTTCTTGCCGGACAGGGTAATGCCCTTGGCGTTGGCCTCCGCTATTGCCATGCGCGTACCGTTTTCATTGTCCTTGCCGATGTGCGCCTGCGGCCCGGTGAGCGGGGATGACGCGCCGATCTTGACCAGCAGTTCGTCGGTGGTTGGGGAGGTTGCGGGTGGTTCAGCCTTATCGCAGGCCGCGAGAGTGGCCGCGAAAAAAACAGTGAGGAGCAAAGGTGGCTGGCTATGCGACATGATGTGTCCGGGAAAAGAATAAACAGGTGACTAGATTATGCGTAGCCTGGGTACTTGTCAATTTGACTGTGCTGAATCCTCATCCGGAAAAACAAAAAAGCCGACTTGCGCCAGCTTCTCCGGTGAATTCACTCTTGCATGGTCACAACTTATTTGGCCAAGCCTAAGATGAATTGAACCAACTCCTTGACCTCCTCAGCTTTTACAGCAGGAACATTTGCCGGCATGGGCATGGTGCCCCATACGCCGGAGCCACCCTTGGATACCTTCATTATCAACCCTTCTTCCAACCCATATTCTTTGCCGTTGTAAGTGTACTTGGTCGCACCCTTGTATTTCATGGAAACATCCATCCATGCCGGGCCAACCCGCTTCTTGTCAATGGTGTGGCAGGCGACACAACTATTTTTTTTGGCCAGCAGGGGCATATCAATTGCCGATGCATTCCCTGCAATCATCAGACTTGCCACGGCAAACATACCAACGATATTAGTTTTCATCTAAACCCTTCCTGTTAGATTGCATTTACCATCCGGGAATTGTGATTCTACCGCGTGATCATGGCACTCAACAACACTGCTCTGTTTGTGGGCTTTCCCCCTAGCAGGGTATTGAAAAGCTCACATCAAGTGCAATCACAGATACTGCGCGGAAAACAAAAGTCGGCTAACGCCGACTTTTGTCCAAGAGATTGCTCCCTACTACCACTTACAGAGCCAATATGAACTTGACCAGTGCCTTGATATCATCCTGCTTTTTGCCAGTTGGGTCTTGTGGCGGCATGGCCATAGTACCCCAAGTACCTTTACCGCCTTTGGACACTTTGGCCAGCAGCATGTCTGCAGCACCCGCATCGCCCTTGTATTTCTTGGAAACTTCTGCCCATGCCGGACCGACTAATTTAGTGTCAATTTTGTGGCAAGCTACGCAGCCGTTTTTCTTGGCTATCTCGGGCATATCAGCTGCCAACGCGCTACCTGCAATCATCAGACCTGCTACTGCAACCATACTTACGATAATAGATTTCATATTTTCTTACTCCATGTGTTTAGTTTAAAATTTTCGGACATTGTTGCCCACGACATTCTAACCAACTCTGCCCAGTTTGCAAACTATTATAACCGGGCAGTATGGACAATAACGCCCCTCCTTGCCGGTCGTTGACAAGGCTTGGCTCGGAGACCGGGCAATGCCCAGTAGCTGGAAGGATTTTCCCCTGGGCAACGCCTTATCTTGAGCGCAAAGAACAGCGCCGAATAAGCGTGTAGTCAAATCACGTATAATGAACTTTCATTAAATTTCAAACCGCGCAACATGCTGATCCATCCTCAGTTTGACCCCGTTGCCATCCACCTCGGCCCGCTTGCCGTGCATTGGTATGGTTTGATGTATCTGCTGGGCTTCGCGCTCTTCCTGTGGCTGGGCAAGCGGCGCATCCGCACGCTCAACCGCCCCGGCTGGGATGACAGGATGCTGGATGATCTTCTTTTCTATGGCGTGCTGGGCGTGGTGTTGGGTGGCAGGCTGGGCGAGGTGCTGTTCTACCACCCTGGCTACTATTTCGAAAATCCGTCTGCTATCCTCGCGGTCTGGCAGGGCGGCATGTCCTTCCACGGCGGCTTGCTCGGGGTGCTCGTGGCGATGGCGTTATTCGCGCGCCGACGCAAAATTCAGTGGCTGCAACTGATGGACTTCATTGCCCCGCTGGTGCCGCTGGGCTTGGGTGCGGGACGCATCGGCAACTTCATTAACGCCGAACTGTGGGGGCGGCCTACCGATAGTGCCTGGGGCATGGTATTCCCCAATATCGATAATCTGCCCCGGCATCCCTCGCAGCTTTATGAATTCGCACTGGAGGGCCTCGCCCTGTTTGTGCTGTTGTGGCTGTATTCACGCAAGCCTCGTCCGGTGGGTGCAGTTTCCGGCCTGTTCCTTATCGGCTATGGCAGTTTCCGTTTTCTCGCCGAATATACGCGCAACCCCGATGACGGCATCTTCGGCCTGCTGACCTTGGGCATCAGCATGGGCCAATGGCTTAGCCTGCCGATGGTCATTGCGGGGGTGGGGTTGATGGTGTGGGCACTACGAAAATCGGAGCTGTCCAAATAGGGCAGATGGGGGTTTTAAGGCTTTTAAGGCCAGCCATATTGGCGGATAATCTGGCCAAACTGCAGGCGCAGAAACTAATGGTTATGGAGTTACATAATGATACGAAGGTTTAGTAAATATACTGGCTTCACGCTGCTGGAACTGCTGGTGGTGATTGTGATTATTGGTTTGTTGGCAGGTTATGTCGCACCGCGCTACTTTGCCCAGGTAGGCAAGTCAGAAATCAAGGTAGCGCAGGCGCAAATTGATGGATTGGGCAAAGCGCTGGATCAATATCGCCTGGATACCGGCCACTATCCCACAGTGGAGCAGGGGCTGCCAGCCTTGACGGTTCGCCCGGCCGAAGAACCCAAGTGGGACGGGCCGTACTTGAAGAAAGTTGCTCCGCCCGATCCCTGGGGTCAGCCCTACCATTATCGCGCCCCCGGTGAACATGGCGATTACGACCTGTTTTCCTATGGCAAGGATGGCCGCGAGGGCGGCACCGGGGATAATGCCGACATTATCAACTGGTAAGCTATGCGTTATTCACTAAAAGTTCTGCGCGCGCCGAACCTGGTCTCAGCGCTGGACATTGATGCTGCGGACGAGGATGGCGCGCGCGCGCAGGCAATGCAGCAAGGTTATGTTGTGTTAACGGTCAAGGCGGCGGGTCTGAACCGTTCGTGGAGCTTAAACAAAAAATTCCCCTTGCCGCTATTCAGCCAGGAAATGCTGGCGCTGATGGCCGCCGGCCTGTCTCTGGTGGAAGCGCTCGAAGCGATTGCCGAAAAAGAAGCCAGCCCGGAGAACCGAAAAATATTCGAAGGGTTGCTGAACAGGCTGCGCCAAGGGCTGACATTTTCTGCCGCGCTGGAGAGTTTCCCGACACAGTTTCCTCCTCTGTATGTGGCGATGATACGCGCCAGCGAGCGTACCGGTGATTTGCCGGAAGCATTGCGGCGTTATCTCACCTACTGGCAGCAGTCTGATATGGTGCGCAGTAAAATCATCAGCGCCTCGATTTATCCCGCAGTCATTATTTTTGTGGGCGCGCTGGTCACGCTTTTTTTGATGTTTTATGTGGTGCCTCGCTTCAGCCGTATTTATGACGACATCCGTGGCGAAGTGCCCTTCCTGTCGCTGCTGCTAATGAATTGGGGGAAATTCGTCGAGTCCAACTGGATTGCTGCAATGGTGGTGGGAGTGGGATTGCTGTCCGCCGTTATTTTCACTGCGGTACGTCCCGAGGGGCGCGCTTTCCTTGCGCGCACCATCCTGCGCATTCCGGCTTTGCACGAACGCAACCGAATTTATCAACTGGCGCGCCTGTACCGCACATTGGGCATGTTGTTGCGCGGGGGCATCCCGGTGCTGCAAGCGCTGGAAATGTCGTCCGGATTAATTGGCGTTGAGTTGCGTTCCGGTTTGCAAGCGGCCTCCTCCAGAATTCGCGAAGGGGTACTCATGTCGCGCGCCATGGAAGAACATGGCCTGACCACTCCCGTGGCATTGCGCCTGTTGCGTGTCGGTGAGCGCACCGGACATATGGGCGACATGCTGGAGCGCATCGCCGCTTTTCATGACGAGGAACTGGCACGCTGGGTAGATTGGTTTACCCGTTTGTTCGAACCGATACTGATGGCGGTGATTGGCGTGATCATCGGTGGCGTTGTGATACTCATGTATATGCCTATCTTTGAATTGGCCGGCAGCATCCAATAGAGCCACACCATGCTCAACGCATTCACACTCAACAACGGTCGCCTGAGTCAGATCCATCTGGATGAGGACGACCTCCGTTCCGACCGGCCCATCTGGATTGATGTTGTCGCGCCCAGCGATGAGGAACGCAAGTGGGTGGAACAAACTTATCACCTGATCCTGCCCAAGCCCGAGCATTTGCGTGACATTGAGGCGAGTGCACGCTTTTATGAGGAGAGCGGCGAATTGCATCTGCGCTCGGATTTTCTGCTGGGCAAGGAAAGCGATTCGCGCAGCGTCACCGTGGCCTTTGTGCTGTTTAACGACATTTTATTTACCGTGCATGATGAAGACCTGCCGGTGTTCTATCAACTGCGCATGAGGTCGCATGGCAATCCGGGCGATGTGGAGGACTGCAGGGATGTGCTGATAGACCTGTATTCCATGGATGTGGAATTCTCCGCCGACGTGCTGGAAGAAGTGTATGCCGACCTTGGGCAGGTAAGCCAGACCGTGCTCGGCAGCAGTCTCAGCGATAAGGACGCCGCCGGCGTGCTGGCCAACATTGCGCAGGCGGAGCACCTGAATGGGCGCATCCGCCGCAACGTGATGGATACGCGCCGCGCGATTTCCTTTCTGATGCGCAGCAAGCTGCTCTCCCCCGATCAACTGGAAGAAGCGCGCCAGATCATGCAGGACATTGATTCGCTGGACGGGCATACCGCTTTCCTGTTCGACAAGATTAACTTTCTGATGGACGCGACCGTCGGCTTCATCAATATTAACCAGAACAAAATTGTGCGCCTGTTTTCGGTGGCCTCGGTCGCGCTGCTGCCGGCCGTTCTGATCGCGTCCATATACGGCATGAACTTTACCCACATGCCCGAACTCGGGTGGCGCTTGGGTTATCCTTTCGCCCTGTTGCTCATGCTGCTGTCCATGCTGGTGCCGTTCTGGTACTTCCACCGCAAGGGCTGGCTGAAATAATTATTTCAATTCAAAAATAGTCCAGCACCAACCCTGCGAATATAACCAGGCCAAACCAGTTGTTGTGCAGAAATGCCTTGAAGCACGTCTCGCGTTGGCGGTGTTTGATCAGGCGGTAGTGGTATAGCGCAATGCCCCCAGCCAGTATCAGCCCGGCGAAATAGAACACTCCCGAACCGATCATCAGCCCCACCGTTGCCAGCAAGACTAGCGCCATCGTGTAACAAACCATCACCGCAACCACATCATATTTTCCGAACAACAATGCCGAGGAATGAATGCCGAGATGGATGTCATCGTCCCTGTCCACCATCGCGTATTCGGTATCGTAAGCAATCGCCCAGAACACATTGGCGACGAGCAACAGCCACGCCACCGGCGGCACATCGCTTTGCTGCGCCGCGAATGCCATCGGGATGCCAAAGCCGAACGCGATGCCAAGATAGGCTTGCGGTATCGCGAAGAACCGTTTGGTGAACGGATAGCTGGCAGCAAGAAATATTGCCGGAAAGGACAGCAGCAGCGTCAAATTATTGAGCGGCAATATCAGCAGAAAGGCGAGCAAAGCGAATGCGGCAGCAAGCCACAATGCTTCGCCGGGAGCGATGCGTCCGCTGGTGATGGGTCGTTCCTGGGTGCGTTTCACATGGCGGTCGAAGTCGCGATCCGCGTAGTCGTTGATGACACATCCGGCAGAGCGCATCAGCACCGTGCCCAACACGAAAATGAGCACAATGTACCAAGCCGGATGGCCGTTACCCGCGATCCACACGCCCCACAGCGTCGGCCACAGCAGCAGCAGAATGCCGATCGGGCGATTCAGCCGGGTGAGTTGCAAATACAGCGATAGGCGTTCGGATAGATTCATGTTGCGATTCTAACCTGCCCCGTCATTCCCGTCCTTCGAATGGCTCAGGATAAACTGACCTGTGGTCAGGCGGGAACCCAGTCATTCACCAATTCTGCGTAGCAGCACCCTGCATGGTTATTATTGTCTTAAAATGGAAACTGAATTACTGGAGATAAATAATGAAACTGCTAGGCACCAACATCAGCCCCTACGTGCGCAAAGTTCGCCTTGTGCTGCTGGAAAAAAACATCCAGCACGAATGCCTCATCAATCCGCCTCGTGAGCCAGGCAGCCAGGTGGCGCGCGTCAATCCGCTGGGGCGCATCCCTGCGCTGATACTCGATGACGAGACCTGCGTGTACGACTCGCCGGTGATCGCCGAGTACGTCGACACCCTGAATGATGCACCTATACTCATCCCACGCAACAACGCGCTGGCACGGATGCGCGTCAAACGCTGGGAGGCGCTGGCGGACGGCATCATGGATTCTGCTGTCGTAGTGCGCACCGAAAGCATACGTCCTGCAGAAAAGCAGGAGCCCGGCAACATCAGCCGCCACAACGACGCCATCACGCGAGCGCTGGCCCATGCGGCTGAACAGCTTGGCCAGCACGAGTGGTGCGAAGGCGCGTCCATCACGCTGGCCGATCTGGCACTGGTGAGCGCGCTGATCTATCTGGACCTGCGCCAAGCCGAGCGAGACTGGCGCGGGGCGCATCCGAATCTGGCTGCGTGGTTCGCGCGGGTCAGCAAACGCGCTAGTGTTCGCGCCACATTTGCGGAGTAACTGCGAGTAAAATTGGCCGGGGTTGAAATATATTAAGGGCAGAAAAATTATTCGAGCATGGCACATTTATTTTTGTTTTAGCGTTTTTATTATTGAACAGCCGCACATAGACTGGCACAAGTCGGGCTATTGCCAGAATGTTTCGTAGTAAAATGTGGCTGTCAGATTTTCCACCGCAGTATTTATTTCCAGCTCATACATGAACCCATTACTCGACTTCACTGGCTTGCCGCGCTTCGCGGAAATCCGACCCGAACACATTACCCCGGCAGCGGATCAACTGCTGGCGGAAAGCCGTGCGCTGACCTCGAATTTGCTGACCGACACATCTGTGCCGACCTGGGACAATTTCGTGCAACCGTTAGCGGATAGCAACGAGCGTCTGGCACGGGCGTGGGGGCAAGTGTCGCATCTCAACGCAGTGATGAACGCGCCCCCGCTGCGCGAGGCTTATAACGCCAACCTGCCCAAGATCACCCAATATTATGCAGAGATGGCACAAAATATTGCGCTGTTTGACAAGGTAAAGGCCATACATACCGGTGCGGAGTTCGCGACATTAAGTGCGGCGCGGCAGAAAATCATCGAGCATGAATTGCGCGACTTCCGCCTGGGCGGGGCAGAATTGCCAGCGGCGGAAAAAGCACGATTCCTCGCCCTTCAGGAGGAAATGTCTGCGCTGTGCTCGCGCTTCTCCGACAACATTCTGGACGCCACTAACGCTTACACCTGGCTGGTTGAAGATGAATCCGAGCTATCCGGAATTCCTGCAGATGAGCGTCAGGTTGCTGCCGAGGCGGCGCGGGCAGTAGGCCGAAGCGGCTGGCTGTTTACCTTGCAAGCGCCTTCTTATGGTCCGCTCATGCAATACGCCGACAACCGGGCACTGCGTGAGCGCATGTATATTGCCTACAACACCCGCAGCAGTGAGTTGGGTAATGCGGAGTTTGATAATTCACCACTGATGGTGCAAATCCTCAAGCTGCGCGCGGAAGAAGCGCGCCTGCTGAATTTTGCCAATTTCGCAGAGCTGTCGCTGGCAACCAAGATGGCCAACACGCCGCAACAGGTGGGGAATTTTCTGCGTGAACTAGCCCAGCGCGCGAAGCCATTTGCTGAACGTGATCTGGCCGAGCTGCGTGAATTTGCCAACACGCAACTCGGCATTAAGGAATTGCAGGCGTGGGACGTGAGTTATGCCAGCGAGCATTTGCGCCAACGGCGCTACGCATTTTCCGAGCAGGAAGTGAAGCAGTATTTTCCGGAAGATAGTGTGCTGGCGGGCATGTTTAAACTGGTGGAAACACTGTACGGATTAAATGTCCGCCCGGCACAGGCGCCCAGATGGCATGAGACGGTGCGCTTCTTCGATATTCAGGATGGCGATGGCAAGCTGGTCGGCCAATTCTATCTGGATCTCTATGCGCGCAACAGCAAGCGCGGCGGCGCATGGATGGATGATGCCATCACGCGCCGACGTGTTCAGAAGACAGAAGACGGAAGACAGAGGACAGAGGGTATTCAAATCCCGGTCGCTTATCTGAACTGCAATTTCGCTGCGCCAGTGGGGGGTAAGCCGGCCTTGTTCACGCACGACGAAGTGATCACCCTGTTCCACGAATTCGGCCATGGCCTGCATCATTTGCTGACGCAAGTGGAAGACCTCGGCGTGTCCGGCATCAACGGGGTGGAATGGGATGCGGTGGAACTGCCCAGCCAGTTCATGGAAAATTTCTGTTGGGAGTGGGACGTGTTGCAGGACATGACGTGCCACGCTGACACAGGGGAAAAGCTGCCGCGCCCATTGTTTGACAAGATGCTGGCGGCGAAGAATTTTCAGAGCGGCTTGCAGACCCTGCGCCAAATTGAATTTTCCCTGTTCGACATGCGCTTGCATGGCGACTTCGATCCGCTGGGTAAGCGGACCATCCAGCAATTGCTGGATGAAGTGCGGAGCGAGGTGGCGGTGCTGATCCCGCCGGCATTCAATCGCTTTCCTAACAGTTTCTCGCATATATTTGCCGGGGGATATGCGGCGGGCTATTATAGTTACAAGTGGGCGGAGGTGCTGTCTGCCGATGCCTATAGCCTGTTTGAGGAAAGCGGCGTGCTCAATCTGGCGGTTGGACTGCGCTTCCGCGATGAAATTCTGGCGGTCGGGGGCAGTCGCGATGCGATGCAATCTTTTGTTGCATTTCGCGGACGTGAGCCGACTATCGATGCTCTGTTGCGGCACAGCGGGCTGGTGGCAAGCAACTAGTTTTGTTATTTCCGATTTTGTGAGGAAGATTATGATGACGCGATTGTTGTGGGCAGGACTGCTGGTGTTAGCGTGCGGCAGCGTATTGGCGGATGAATGGTACCGCTGGGTGGACGAGTCCGGCAAGGTACATTATGGCGATAGTCCGGCGCCGGGCGCGGCAGGTGTCGAGAAAATAAAATTTAGCCTTTCCCCGGCGGATAATGACGCGGGGCTGTCCTATGAAACCCGTCGCGCCAAACAAAATTTTCCGGTCACTTTGTATGTGGCTGGAAATTGTGGTGATGTCTGCCAGCAGGCGCGTGATTTTTTGCGCAAGCGCGGCGTTCCATTTGACGAAAAAACCCTGAAGACCGACGAAGATTTTGTCGCTTTCAAACAGCTGTCAGGTAGCGATGGCGCGCCGACGCTGGCTGTGGGCAAGACCTGGCTCAAGGGATTTCAGACCCGGCAATTGGGCGACGAGCTGGATGCGGCAGGCTATCCTCAAGCTTCAGCCAAGCCATAATTCCAACGCGTCGGCTCGGCATCCCTTTGGAAAAAACTGGAGGAACTATGCAATCATCACCGAATAAAACGAATGGGATCGGCAGTTGTCTGTCAGGCATCGCCCTGATAGTGATCGCATTGGCGCTCGCCGCCTGCGGCGAAAAACCCCGGCAGCCCCCGCTACCGGAGACCGCGCCCGCCAAGCTGTTTCAGTCGGAACGAGAGGCGCTCGAAAAAGCCAAGGCCGTGGAGCAGGTCACGGAAAAGTCTGCCGAAAATTTGCGGCAGCAAGTGGAGCAGCAGTCAAAATAAATCGTACCAATGAGTTATTGTCACTATGCGCATAGCCACCTGGAACGTCAACTCGCTTAAGGTGCGTCTGCCGCACGTATTGGACTGGTTGGCGGCAAATCAACCGGATGCATTGTGTTTGCAGGAAACCAAGCAGGAAGACAGCCAATTTCCCTTGGCAGAGTTGCAGCAGGCCGGCTACCAATCTGTGTTCAGCGGCCAGAAGACCTATAACGGCGTCGCCATCATCAGCAAGACATCTCCCGACGACGTAACGGTCGGCATGCCGAATTTCCCGGATGAGCAGAAGCGGGTCATTTCTGCCACGCTCGACGGCGTGCGTGTGGTGTGCGTGTATGTGCCGAACGGGCAGAGCGTGGACTCTGACAAATATCAATACAAACTATCCTGGCTGGCCGCGTTGCGGGAATGGCTGAAGGGCGAGCTGCTGCGCTATCCGAAACTCGTGCTGCTGGGCGATTACAATATTGCGCCGGAGGATCGCGATGTGCATGATCCCAAGGCGTGGGTCGGCAATATTCTGGTAAGCGAGCCGGAGCGTGCGGCGTTCCGCGCGCTTGAGCAACTCGGTCTGCACGACAGCTTCCGTTTGTTTGAACAGCCGGAGAAATCCTTTTCCTGGTGGGATTACCGCATGATGGGCTTTCGCCGAAATCATGGCTTGCGCATCGACCACATTTTGCTAAGCGAGATGCTGCTGCCGAATTGCACTGCTTGTACTATAGATCGCGTGCCGCGCAAACTGGAACGGCCATCGGATCATGCGCCGGTGATGGCCGAGATTGCGTTGGATCAGCCCGCGCCGTTATTGTCCAACCCCAGTTCCTGAATCTTGCGCGTCAGCGTGTTGCGCCCCATGCCCAGCAGGGTGGCGGCCTCGATGCGTCGGCCGCCGGTGTGTTGCAATGCCTGGGCGATAAGCGTGCTTTCAAATTGTCGGCTCAGGCTATTCAGAATGTTTTGATCGCCGCGCTGTAGCGCCAGCGCCACTTGCTGCCCCAGCGCGTTGCGCCAGCCCTCCGCTGGTGCAGTGGCCGCAGGTGTCTCGCGCCATTCCGGCGGCAGATCGGCAATTTCAATTTGTTGCGAGGGTGTCATCACGGTGAGCCAGTGGCACAGGTTTTCCAGTTGCCGCACGTTGCCCGGGAATTCTTGTGACAGGAGGTACTGGAGAGCGGATTCACTGATGGATTTTTGTTCGACACCCAGTTCGCGCGCACTCTTCTGCATGAAATATTTTGCCAGCAGCGGAATATCCTCGCGCCGTTCGCGTAGCGGCGGCAGACGCAGGCGGATGACGTTGAGGCGATGAAACAGGTCTTCGCGGAACAGGCCCTGCTTCACCCGTTCGTCGAGGTTCTGGTGGGTGGCGGCGATGATGCGCACATTGGCCTTGATCGGCTGGTGACCGCCGACGCGGTAAAAATTGCCGTCAGACAATACGCGCAGCAACCGCGTTTGCAGCTCGGCCGGCATATCGCCAATCTCGTCCAGGAACAACGTGCCGCTTTCGGCTTGCTCGAAGCGCCCGTGACGGGTGGTGGTGGCGCCAGTGAAGGCGCCACGCTCATGGCCGAATAATTCAGATTCCAGCAAATCCTTCGGGATGGCGGCGGTATTGATCGCGACAAATGGCTTGTTCGCGCGCGGACTGTGGCGATGCAGGGCGTGTGCCACCAGTTCCTTGCCAGTGCCGGATTCGCCATTGATGAGTACAGTGGCGTGTGATTGCGCCAGCCTGCCGATGGCGCGAAACACTTCCTGCATGGCCGGTGCGTGGCCCAGAATGTCCGGTGCGGCAAGAGTTTTATCGGGGGAGACATTTTTGCGCCGGCTGTTTTCCAGCGCGCGCTGGATCAGTTCGACCGCATTATTGACATCAAATGGTTTGGGCAGGTACTCGAATGCCCCGCCCTGAAAGGAGGAGACCGCGCTCTCCAAGTCGGAATAGGCGGTCATGATGATGACCGGTAACTGCGAATATTGCTCACGTAGCATTTGCAACAGTTCCAGCCCGGAGCTGCCGGGCATGCGGATGTCGCTGATGACCATTTGCGGTGTATCCTGCGCGAGTGCTTGTATCGCTTCGTCGGCAGAGCTAAAGCTCTTGAATTCTATGCCTTCGCGTGTGAGTGCTTTTTCCAGCACCCAGCGGATGGAGCGGTCATCGTCGATAATCCAGACTGGTTTCATGGTTTGCGTTCCAAAAATTAAATTATTTAGCAATGCTTAACTCAGTGGCAGCAGCACAGTAAAGCAGGTGCGTCCCGGTTCGCTTTCAAATTCTATGCTGCCCTGGTGCTGACTGATGAAGTCTTGTGCCAGGGTCAGCCCCAGACCATGCCCTTCGGCTCGCCCGGATACCAATGGGTAAAAAATCTTGTCGCGCAAATGCTCGGGCACGCCCGGGCCATTGTCTATGATTTGTACCATCATAGCCAAGCGATGGCGCTTTTTAATCAGCGTGACTTGCCGCGCGATGCGCGTGCGCAACACGATATCTCCTTGACCATGCATGGCTTGCGCGGCGTTGCGAACGAGATTGAGCATGACCTGAATCAACTGTTCTTTGTCGCCATGCAGCGGCGGCAAGCTTATGTCGTAGTCGCGCCGAATAATTAATTCCGTCGGCATTTCGGCCAGCACCACTCTGCGCACCCGTTCCAGCACTTCATGGATGTTCAGCGCACTGAAATGAGGCACGTGTTGCGGCGTCAGCAATTTTTCCATCAATGCGCGCAGGCGGTCAGCTTCCTGGATCACCACCTGCGTATATTCGCGTAACTCTGGTTTTTCCAGTTCCTGCTCCAGCAATTGTGCCGCGCCGCGAATGCCCCCCAATGGATTTTTAATTTCGTGCGCCAGATTGCGCAGCAGCAGGCGGCTGGCTTGGGTCTGGTCCAGCATCTGCTCTTCGCGCGCCAGTTTCAGCGGGCGATCTATAGGGTGGAATTCGAGTATCAGATAAACTTTGTCCAATTGCAGCGGGGTGGCGGTGCAGCGCAGTTGCAGCTTGTTGTGGGCATAAGTGCCCAGCGTGAGGCTGTGTTCGATGTAACTGGCGTTGTTGCTCAACGCCTGTTGCATGGCAGCGGCCAGCTGGTCGGTGTGGGTCAGGGCATGCTGCAACGGATGGCCGACCAGGCTCTTGCTGCTTAATGCAAACAGGTTCTCGGCCGCCGGGTTAATGTAGGCCACGCGCGATTGTTCATCCAGCAGGATGACTGCCGTGCTGAGGTGCTCCAGTGTGGGTAAGGGAGAGGCCATAAATACTTATAAAGCAGTAAACATGCCATGTGTCCGAAACTATTGGACGCCTCTAAAAATTCAAAATCCTAAGCGATAAAATTTCTTGAGCAACGCAGTATCGCGACGGGGTTTGGATTTATAGAGGTGTCCTATTTTGACTTGAGCAGTTCGGCCTTCAGTGCTTCAATATTCTTTTCATGCAGTGTTACCTGCCTCTGCAAGACATTTATCTTCTCTTCATGCTGGGGCACGTTGCGCAAGGTATTGCCGTCCTTGTCGCGATATATCTCAGGATTTTCTATTCCATACTTCAAATTGAGTCTGGCTTCGGCCAGCAGTTTTTCTTCCGTAGCCAGTTCATCCCCCAGAATTTTGCGGCGCGTATTGTCGCGGCTTCTTTGTGTGCCGGAATCGATCCTGGGAAAGTCGGAGGGGGTGGCATTGTTGCGCGCGCGTGCAGGTACCGACATGACGGGTAGGCGCTCCAGATTGAGCTTGCTCGAACCTTTTGCCGGCGTGCTGGAATAAGTCACATGACCGTCGGCATCAACGTTTTTATATATTTCCGCCTGTGCCCAGCCGATGGGGCCGGCGCATAGCAGCACAAACAGATACCTTTGCTTCATGGTTATCCTACGAGGGTTGCCGGGGCGAAGTATAGGTCAAGCCCGACTGTGTGACAAACGCGTCAGCCTGAAAAAGAAACGGAGCCTGTCAGGCCCCGTTTCTTTTATAGCGAAAAGGTCTGCTTACAGACTGTAGTACATATCGTACTCAACCGGATGCGTGGTCATGCGGTAACGGGTCACTTCCTCCATTTTCAACGCAATGTAAGCATCGATGAAGTCGTTGGAGAACACCCCGCCACGCGTCAGGAACTCGCGATCCTTGTCCAGCGCTTCCAGTGCCTGTTCGAGACTGGAGCAAACGGTTGGAATCTTTGCATCTTCTTCCGGCGGCAGGTCATACAGATTCTTGTCGGCTGGATCGCCGGGGTGAATCTTGTTCTGTATACCATCCAGACCGGCCATCATCATGGCGGTAAAAGCCAAATAGGAATTGGCGGTCGGATCCGGGAAACGCACTTCGATACGGCGCGCTTTGTCGCTCTGCACAAACGGGATGCGGATCGAAGCGGAACGGTTACGCGCCGAGTAAGCCAGCTTGACCGGCGCTTCAAAGCCCGGAACTAGGCGCTTGTAGGAGTTGGTGCCGGGGTTGGTGATGGCATTCAGCGCGCGCGCATGCTTGATGATGCCGCCGATGTAATACAGTGCCAACTCAGACAGCCCGGCGTAACCCGTGCCAGCAAACAGATTCTTGCCGCCCTTCCAGATGGATTGATGGACGTGCATGCCGGAACCGTTGTCGCCGACGATAGGCTTGGGCATGAAGGTCGCCGTCTTGCCGTACTGGTGCGCGACATTGTGTACCACGTACTTGAGCTTCTGGGTCTGGTCGGCGCGCTTCACCAGTGTGCTGAAGCGGGTGCCAATTTCACACTGGCCGGCAGTCGCCACCTCATGGTGATGCACTTCAACTGGTACGCCAATGCTTTCTAGTGCCAGACACATGGCGGAGCGAATATCCTGTAGTGAATCTACTGGTGGCACTGGGAAGTAGCCACCTTTGACGGTGGGGCGGTGGCCGGTGTTGCCGCCTTCAAATTTTTCTGCGGAGGCCCATGCGGCTTCTTCAGAATTGACTTTGCAGAAGCTGCCGGACATATCAATCTGCCAGTTAACCGAATCAAAAATAAAGAACTCGGGCTCGGGGCCAAAATAGGCCATGTCGCCTATGCCGCTGTTCTTAAGGTAGGCTTCGGCGCGCTTGGCAATAGAACGCGGATCGCGATCATAGCCTTTGCCGTCGGATGGCTCCACCACGTCGCAGGTCATGACCAGCGTAGTTTCGTCCATGAAAGGGTCAATAAAAACAGAATCCGGATCGGCCATCAGCAGCATGTCCGATGCTTGAATTCCCTTCCAGCCAGCGATGGAAGAGCCGTCAAAGGCGTGGCCGTTTTCAAACCAGTCATCGCTATCCGACACGACATGCGCGGGGATGG
Source organism: Gallionellaceae bacterium (assembly GCA_009885195.1). Classification (GTDB taxonomy): domain Bacteria; phylum Pseudomonadota; class Gammaproteobacteria; order Burkholderiales; family Gallionellaceae; genus Nitrotoga. The sequence goes on along the minus strand of VFLG01000022.1, from coordinate 2,966 downwards.
AAACGTGCTGTTCCTTGCCACGGGTATCGGTAAAACGCAGATCAACGAATTTGACCTCGTTGTCTTTTATTAACTTCAGAACATCAGCAGCCACCTTAGACATAATCACTCTCTCCCATAAACATTGACGACATAATACAAATTAAACATACAGAAACTCGGCAAGCTTGCGCATCTAAAATTTAGCACCGCACGAAGCGCGCTATGACTCCCCAGCAGCAAGTCGGGCATTTTGCCATATCCACCCAAATAAATGGATAAAAATATTTGCCCTAAAGTTGGGCGTGCAGCGTAAGCCCGCACTATTTCTGTGCGTGACTCCGGTGCAGGTGAAGTGACCGGAAGTACGGATCGTCCGAAGTAATTTCGTCGCATTTGCGTCGCAGCGATTCAATTCTGGCGGGATCAGGGTAATCCGGTGCGTCGAGAAAAAGATCGGCGTCGATCTTGCCGTCCAGATAGTGCAACATGGTTCGATTGCCCAGCGGCAAGGTTTCGCCCAGTCGTCCGGCCAGATGATTGAGCAGGACTTCACGGCTCGGCAGATGGTCGTTAGGCTTGGCCTGCAAGTCGTCCTCCGGGTCAATATGCACCATCACGTCCATGACGTGGTGCTGCGTCAACACCGCCTGGCGCGCCGCTTCCGCAATGTAATGGCCTTCGGACACGCTGATCTTCGGATCAACAATAACGTGTGCATCCACCAGCGCGTTGTCAGCCATTTTTCTCGTGCGTAATTCATGCAATCCGCGCACGCCGGGTGTAGTCAGCAAAGTGCTGCGGATGGCCTCTACCTCCTCAGCCTCAAGGCCGGTATCAACCAGCTCGGTCAGCGCGCCCAGCGCAAACTTGCCGCCCATATACGCAATCATCACGCCCACCACGGCTGCGGCAACCAGATCAAGAAAGGTGTAGCCCAGCAGGTTGCCGCCGATACCCACCACCACCACCAGCGAGGACGCCGCATCGGAGCGCGCATGCCAGGCGTTGGCCACCAGCATTTGCGAGCGCACGCGCTTGGCCACCGCCAGCATGTAGCGGAACAGCCCTTCCTTGGAAAACAAGGTAAACAGCGCGACCCACAGCGTCAGCTGATGCACTGGCTGGATGTTCTGTGGATTTTGCAGGCGCACGCCGGCAGCGACCAGGAGCAACACACCCAATATCACCAATGCCATGCCCAGAATGAGCGTGGCGGCTGTTTCTATGCGCGCGTGGCCGTATGGATGGTTGGCATCGGCATGGCGGTTGCCGTGGCGATTGGCGAATAGCACCATGATGTCGGCCAGCAGATCAGACAGCGAATGCAGGCCATCAGCCATCAGCGCTTGAGATTTGCCGAAGAACCCCACAACTAATTGCAAAACGGTAAGCAGTAAATTGACCCAGATGCTGACCCACGTGCTTTTTTTCGCGGCCGCAAAGCGCTCCGGGTAGGCTGGTTCGAACGCAGCGGATTTGCTGTGGCTGTGCGAGTGAGTGTGATTTTTCATTGCGGTTGAGATAGTATGCAACGCATCGGGCAATATTTTTACAAGGATAACACTTGCCGGACACCTATTGAACACAAGCTGGGGGGAAACATGGGAAAGATTTCACACATTCTGCAAACCGCACAAGACCGCGCCAAGGAAATGAATTTAACTTATGAGGGCGCAATGCTGCCCGACGAGGCATACCAGATCATGAGCTCCGCGCCGGGCGCCGTACTAGTGGATGTGCGTACGCGCGCCGAGCTGGACTGGGTGGGCGCTATCCCGGATGCGCTGGCAATCGAGTGGGCCATCTACCCCGATATGAGAAACAACCCCAATTTTATCGCGCAACTGGAGCGGCAAGTGGACAAGGAAGCACTGCTGATGTTCATCTGCCGCAGCGGTGGCCGATCACACTACGCCGCCATGGCCGCCACTCAAGCGGGTTATTCGGATTGTTACAATGTGCTGGAAGGCTTTGAAGGCGACAAGGATGCAAACGATCATCGCAATGTGCTGAGTGGCTGGCGCGTGCGCGAATTGCCGTGGGAACAAAGCTAGTTTGATGCTAATGAGCTTGTAGCTTGCAGCCAATCAACACCCAGGCTATACGCTACAAGCCACCAGCTACAGGGCGCCTCTAAAAATTCAAAATTCTAAGCGAGACAAGGCGCGAAAGAAAGTCCGCGCAACCCATCTACTTTGATATGTAAGCGTTAAAATTTCTTGAGCAACGCAGTATCGCGACGGAGTTTGGATTTTTAGAGGTGCCCTACAGGCTGATATTACGTCGCCGACCAGTTCACCATACCGCTGTACGCCGTGCCCAACACGATCAAGCCGAACACGATGCGATACCAGGCAAACACCACGAAGGTGTGATTCGAGATAAAGCGGATGAAGGCCTTTACCGCCCACATCGCGGCGATGAAGGAAGTGACGAAACCCACTGCAAATACCGGCAAGTCATCCATGCGCAGCAACGTCCAGTTCTTGTACAGATCGTAGGCGGTCGCGGCGAACATCGTCGGGATGGCAAGGAAGAACGAAAACTCTGTAGCCGCCTTGCGCGACAAGCCGAACACCATCCCGCCCATGATGGTCGCGCCGGAACGCGAGGTGCCGGGGATCATCGCCAGCGCCTGCGCGAAGCCCACCTTGAGCGCGTCCGGCCAGCGCATTTCGTCCACCGAATTGATGCGCGGATGATAGGCGCGTTTCTCCACATACAGGATGATAATGCCGCCCACGATCAGCGCGGTGGCGACCGTGATCGGGTTGAACAGCAGCGCCTTGATGGTGGAGTGGAACATCAGCCCCAGCACCGCCGCCGGCAAAAAGCCGATGAACAGCAGGCTGGCGAAACGCTGCGCCGCAGGATCGCCGGGCAGGCCGACCACCATGTTGGTCAAACGTACACGGTAGTCCCAGCACACCGCCAGGATGGCGCCGAGCTGGATCACGATCTCGAACACCTTGCCCGGCGGTCCC
>VFLG01000067.1 GCA_009885195.1 Gallionellaceae bacterium | reverse complement strand
TGGTGAATCTCGGCTGCGGCACGGGTCATCCGTCGTATGTCATGTCGTCGTCGTTCGCCAATCAGACCATCGCACAGATCGAATTATTCACGCGCAACAAGGATTATCCGATCGGCGTGTATACGCTACCCAAGCATCTGGATGAAAAGGTTGCGCGCCTGCAACTGACCACACTGAATGCGCAACTGAGTACGCTGACCGACCAACAGGCTGAGTACATCAGCGTGTCCAAGGAAGGCCCATATAAATCGGAACATTACCGCTACTAAAACTATGCGACTCATTCTAATCTGGATCTGCAATGCTCTGGCGCTGTTGGCGGTCGCCTATTTGCTGCCCGGCATTTACGTGGATGGCTTCATTTTCGCGCTGATTGCCGCGCTCGTGCTCGGCCTCATCAATACCTTGATCCGCCCCTTGCTGATCCTGCTCACGCTGCCCATCACCGTGCTGACGCTGGGGCTGTTCATACTGATTATTAACGGCCTGCTGTTCTGGTTTGCCGGATCGGTATTGAGAGGTTTCGAAGTCAGCGGGTTCTGGGTGGGCGTGATGGGCGCATTGCTATACAGCATTATTTCTTCCGCATTATCGCTGCTGATTCCGGGGCGGACAATCCAGCAGCCTGGGTCTGGGCCGGTGACTATCGATCATGACAAACTCTAAATCATTCAGCTTCGAATTCTTCCCGCCGCAAACGCCGGAAGGGGTAGTGAAACTCGCCGCCACGCGCAAGCAGTTGGCCACGCTCAAGCCGGAATTTTTTTCGGTCACCTTCGGCGCGGGTGGCTCCACGCAAGAGCGCACAATGGAAACCATCCTCCAAATTAAGGAAGAAGGCTACAACGCCGCGCCGCATCTGTCCTGCGTCGGCTCCACCCGCGCCAACATCCGCAGCATGCTGAACACCTATAAAGATATGGGCATCAAGCGCATCGTCGCACTACGCGGCGATCTGCCTTCTGGCATGGCAACCACCGGCGAATTTCAATACGCCAACGAACTGGTGTCCTTCATCCGCACTGAAACCGGCGATCATTTTCATATCGAAGTGGCGGCCTACCCTGAGTTTCATCCGCAGGCCAAATCACCACGCGACGATTTGCTCAATTTCAAGCGCAAGATTGAGGCCGGGGCGAATTCCGCCATCACGCAGTACTTCTACAACGCCGACGGTTATTTTTATTTCGTAGATGAATGCCGCAAGATCGGCATCACTGCTCCCATCGTGCCGGGCATCATGCCGATCGTGAAATTCACACAACTGGCAAGATTCTCAGACGCCTGCGGTGCGGAAATCCCGCGCTGGATGCGCAAGACACTGGAAAGCTATGGCGATGACAGCGCATCCGTGCAGGCCTTCGGCCTCGATGTGGTGACGCAACTATGTCAACGCTTGCTGGCTGGCGGCGCGCCTGGTCTGCATTTCTACACGCTCAACCAGGCTGGCCCTTCGATGGAAATCTGGAAACGGCTGGGGATATAACCGCAGGTGGCAGCCCCACAAAATTATTTATGATTCTCTCCACCCTTACCAACGCCGACCACTACGCACTGCTGCATCCGCTGTTCCCGCACGCCTTTGAATTCATGCGCAGCACCAATCTGCTTGCGCTGGCACCGGGTATTCATCCCATTGTTGGCGAGCAACTCTTCGCCATCGTTGAGCATGCGCCGGGGCGCAGCCGTGTCGAGGCAAAGCTGGAATGCCATCGCAAGTACATTGATATTCAACTAGTGCTGGAAGGCGTGGATGAAATGGGATGGAAGCCGCTCTTCGATTGCCGCAACCCGGTAGCCGATTACAGCGCGGAGAAGGACATTCAGTTTTTTCACGATGCGCCTGTGACATGGATCGCCACGCCACCCGGTGCGTTCTGCATCTTCTTCCCAGAGGATGCGCACGCGCCGCTGGTTGCGACTGGTAACATTCGCAAGGTTATATTCAAGATTGCGGTTAACGCGGTCTAGCGAACGCAAGTGCTTCGTCATTCCCGCGCAGGCGGGAATCTAGCGGGTATATTCAAATGCATTTTGAATGGCTGGATTCCCGCCTGCGCCGGAATGCCGGTCAATCAAACGCCACATCCCCCTCGTCCACCGCATCACCTACCTTGATATTCTTGAAATCAAACAGATTGCCATCGAGCAGATGTGAGGGTTTGATGTTCTGCATGGCGGTGAAGATGGTCTGGCTGCGGCCGGGATACTGGCGTTCCCACGCGGTCAGCATTTCCTTGATGTTCTGCCGTTGCAGGTTTTCTTGCGCGCCGCACAGGTTGCACGGGATGATGGGGAATTCCATGACGCGTGCAAAGCGGGCAATGTCTTTCTCGGCACAATAAGCCAGTGGGCGGATCACTATTTGATCACCTTTGTCGGTGACCAGTTTGGGCGGCATAGCTTTCAACTTGCCGCCAAAAAACATATTCAAGAATAAAGTTTCAATCATGTCGTCGCGGTGATGCCCCAGCGCGATTTTATTGGCGCCCAGTTCGCCTGCCACGCGATAGATGATGCCGCGGCGCAGCCGGGAGCAAAGCGAGCAGGTGGTTTTGCCCTCGGGGATTTTTTCCTTGACGATGGAATAGGTGTCCTGCGTTTCGATGCGGTATTCCACGCCTATGGATTTAAAATAATCCGGCAGCACGTGCTCGGGAAAGCCCGGCTGCTTCTGGTCCAGATTCATCGCGATAAGCCGGAAATCAATGGGTGCGCGCTTTTGCAAGGTGCGCAATATTTCCAGCAGGGTGTAGGAATCCTTGCCGCCGGACATGCACACCATGACGGTGTCGCCTTCCTCGATCATGTTGTAGTCGCCTATGGCGCGGCCAACCTGCTGCTCCAGCCGCCCGCGCAGGCGGTTGAAGTTGCTGGAGAAGTGCTCGAATTGTATGGGTTGTGTTATATCGTTCATGTTAGAAAATACCTGAAAAGCGCAGCAGCTTTTCAAATGTTAATGCTGCGCCCGCCATCCACCGAGATTATCTGCCCGGTGATGTAAGGCGCGTCGTTCAATAAAAATTGCACCGTTCGGGCAATGTCCTCCGGTTCGCCCTGGCGTTTGAGCAGGGTGTGTGCGATCACTTTGCGCCGCCGCTCTTCGTCATCCCACTCCGCGCTTTCCGGCCATACTATAACACCGGGGGAAACGGCATTGACCCGCACCTGCGGCGCCAGTTCCTGCGCCAGTGCGCGCGTGAG
>VFLG01000030.1 GCA_009885195.1 Gallionellaceae bacterium | reverse complement strand
TGCCCTCGGTAATGCAGATAACCAGATCCAGCCCCGCCTCCACCGCCTCATCAATCGCCGCAGCCGCATAGGGGGGCGGCACGTAGATCACCGACACCGTCGCTCCGGTCTGCGTCTTGGCCTCGGCTACGCTGTTGAATATCGGAATACCCTCATAGCTCTGCCCAGCCTTGCCCGGCGTCACGCCCGCGACAAAACAATTTGCCCCGTTCGCATAATTCTTGCAATGCAAAGTATGGAACTGCCCGACCTTTCCGGTCATGCCTTGGGTGATCACTCTGGAATTTTTGTCGATCAGGATGGCCATTATTTCCCCTTCGCCGAAGCAACAACCTTCTGTGCCGCATCTGCCATATCACTGGCAGAAATAATCGGCAGGCCGGATTCAGCTAGAATTTTTTTCCCGAGATCGACATTGGTGCCTTCCAGCCGCACCACCAGCGGCACTTTGAGATGCACTTCGCGCGCCGCCGCCACCACCCCTTCGGCAATCACATCGCATTTCATAATGCCGCCGAAAATGTTCACCAGAATGGCGCGCAGATTCGGATTCTTCAGCATCAGCTTAAACGCCTCAGTCACTTTTTCCTTGCTGGCACCACCGCCCACATCCAGAAAATTCGCCGGCATACCGCCATACAGCTTGATGATGTCCATGGTCGCCATCGCCAGCCCGGCGCCATTCACCAGGCAGCCGATGTTGCCATCGAGCGAGATGTAGCTGAGATCGAATTTGGAGGCTTCGATTTCAGCTGGGTCTTCTTCATCCAGATCACGCAACGCCACAATCTCAGGATGACGATACAGCGCATTGCTGTCGAAATTTATTTTTGCGTCCAGCGCAATCACGCGCTGATCCGCAGTCAGCACCAGCGGATTGATCTCCGCCAGCATGGCATCTTTCTCCACAAAACAGCGGTACAAGCCCTGCAAACAAGCGCGTGCCTGAATCAGTGACACATCGGGAATGCCGATCTGGCGCGACACGGCATCCACCTCGGCATCGGTCAGCCCGGCCACCGGATCTATCCATATCTTGTGTATTTTTTCCGGCGAGCGCGCGGCGACTGCCTCGATCTCCATGCCACCCTCGCTGCTCGCTATCAACACCACGCGCTGCTTGCTGCGATCTATTACCATGCCGATGTAAAATTCTTTTACAATCTGCGCGCCCTCCTCAACCAGCAAACGCCGCACCATCTGGCCTTCATGTCCGGTCTGGTGGGTCACCAGTTGCATGCCTAAAATCTTTGCCGCATGCTCGCCCACCTCTTGCAGGCTGCGCGCAACTTTCACTCCGCCGCCCTTGCCGCGCCCGCCGGCATGGATCTGCGCCTTGACCACCCACAGCGCGCCACCCAACTCGCGCGCGGCAGATTCTGCTTCGCCCACATTAAAGCAGGCCACCCCGCGCGGGGTCGGCACGCCATACTGACGGAGAAGTTCTTTCGCCTGATATTCGTGAATTTTCATGTTTGACCTTGCACCAAATAATCCCGCGCGCAAATTTGTTGAACGCCATAACTGCCATGTTACCGAATTATCCGATGAACTGCGGAGGAATCTGCCCGCAAGGCAACCACCACTGGCACGTTTTCTTTTGGCGGCTCGCCCACGCCAAGTTTTACGCTCACGTTCAGGGCGAAGGTAAAATAAGCACTCATTCCATTTCTATTTCAAAAGGAACATAACCCCGTAGGGGCGCGATTCATCGCGCCCACAATATTGCACTATTGATCGGGAAATGGAATCACACAAAAGCTAAAGAAAGCGCCGATAACCCCGGATACACAGAATATCGTTTTACTATCCAGTTTGAGGATAGAATGCCGCAGCATTGATGAATTCCATTTACACAAAATTCGGGACACCCCCCGATGGCCGACC
>VFLG01000028.1 GCA_009885195.1 Gallionellaceae bacterium | reverse complement strand
CCATCGTCACGCGCAAAATGCCGTTCGCGGAAACGCACAAAGCCATCAATTAATTTCTGCGGCGATGAAGTCATTAGCCTATCAGTCGCCGCAATGCTTCGTGGTACTTATCCGAGGTTCTTTGCAGCACTTCGTCAGGCACTTTTGGTGCGGGCGGCTGTTTGTTCCAGCCGGATGCCTCCAGCCAGTCGCGCACGAATTGCTTGTCAAAACTGGGTGGGTTACTGCCGACCTGATAGTGTTCGGCAGGCCAGAAGCGGGATGAATCTGGCGTCAACGCCTCGTCGATCAGATAAAGCTTGCCTGTTTTGTCCACGCCGAATTCGAACTTGGTGTCGGCGATGATGATGCCCCGGGTCGCGGCATATTCGGCGGCCTCGGTATAGAGCGCTAAAGTTGCAGCGCGCACTTCATCGGCGCGCTCAGCGCCCAGCAATTTTACGGCTTGCTCGAACGAGATATTTTCATCATGTTCGCCCATTGCGGCCTTGGTGGACGGCGTGAACAAAGGCTGCGGTAGTTTCTGCGCTTCACGTAATCCGGCAGGAAGGGGGATGCCACACACCGCACCGGTCTTCTGGTAATCCTTCCAGCCGGAGCCGACCAGATAGCCGCGCACAATGGCCTCGATTGGCAAGGGCTGCAGGCGTTTCACGACGAACGACCGGCCAGCTACTTGGGCGCGATCAGCATCGGTTTTTACCACCGATTCCGGCGCAATGCCGGAGAGATGATTGGGAATGACGTGCCCCAGCTTGCCGAACCAGAAATTGGACAGCGTGGTCAACACTTGTCCTTTGCCCGGTACCGGGGATGGGAGGATCACATCAAAGGCAGACAGGCGGTCAGTTTGTACGATGAGCAGGTGCTGCTCATCCACCGCGTAAATGTCGCGCACCTTGCCGCGATGCAGCAGCGGCAGGCTGGTTAGATTGGATTCGTGCAGAGCAGACATGCGGCCTCTCTCAGCTCAATGGAGGCAGCGTGGTTGATGCAATGGCATCGGCCTGCTGCATGACATCCCAGTCACTCGAATTGTCCATCACGATGGTCACCAGTGATTTGCTCATGGTTTATCTCCCCTTGTCATTAATCCGTTTTTAGCCGAATAATTTTACAGGCTTTCGAGTTGCTACTCCATGCTTGTGTACAATTAGCGCAGAGACGCCGCACTAGTTATCATCACCCAACTCCGGATCCCATCCATTCGCTTTGGCATGTTTAATTGCATCCTGATAAATCTTTGCATGGCGCGCACGCAATTCATCCGGCAGGCGGCTGGGCAGGTGCGCGTACTTCCCCCACTCGGCATAAACTTTTTCGTATAGCACTTGCATTTGTTCGGCATCCCAGTTGGCGCAATCTTCCGCGTCAGGTATGAGGCCGAACACCCGGCCGTCCCTCACCATCTGTCCCAAGTGGGTCATGCTGCCATTCTCATCATTGCGCAGACCAGCATAGCGTTGTTTCATATTTTTACCTTGTGAGTTCAGCATTTAGTATCGTAACTCAGATATTGCGGATCACGCACATCATTTCGCGGCACGGCATTGAACTCGAGCTTAAAATCAAGCGCCTCTCCATTCTCACGGTATAATCGCACGCTCCATTTTTGGCATGCTTGGCATTTTTGATGTTGATTTTTCGCGGACTTTATTCCTCTGACCAAAAACCGGTTGCACTGACCATCGGCAATTTCGATGGCGTACATCTCGGCCATCAGGCGTTGCTGGCGCAGGTAAAAGAGGCTGCGCATCTGCGCGGGCTGCCGTCGGCAGTGCTGGTGTTTGAGCCGCATCCGCGCGAATTTTTTACGCCGCACCAGGCCCCGGCGCGATTGACCAGCATGCGCGAAAAGCTGGAGCTGTTTGCGGCGCTTGGTATGGAGCGCGTGCATGTGTGCCGCTTTAACCGTCAATTTGCACAGATGAGCGCGGCGGATTTTATTTATTCGCTGCATGAAAAATTGCATGTGAAATTTGTGCTGATAGGCGATGATTTTCGTTTTGGCAGGGCGCGCGCGGGTGATTTTGCGCTGATGGAAAAGATAGGCGCGCAGCATGGCTTTGTGGTGCAGGCTATGCCTAGTGTTCTGCACGATGGGGTGCGCATTTCCAGCACGGCGGTGCGTGCGGCGCTGGCAGATGGCGATTTGCGCGTGGCGCAGAGCTATCTGGGTCGCCCTTATAGCATCAGCGGGCGCGTGGTGCATGGCGCTGGCGTGGGCAAAGGGCTTGGGTTCCCGACCGCCAATATCCAGATGAAACATAACCGTCCGCCACTGTCCGGCATTTTTGTAGTGAGTGTGCAGGGAGATGATTTGCCGCTCCTGCAAGGGGTGGCGAGCCTGGGTGTACGTCCGACTGTAAGTGTGGATGGCAAGCCAGTGCTGGAAGTGCATTTGTTCAATTTCTCGAGCGAGATTTACAACAAGCACCTGCGCGTTAATTTTCTGCACAAGCTGCGCGATGAAGTGAAATATCCCGATCTGGAAAGCCTGACTCAGCAGATTGCGCTTGATGTAAACAACGCAAAGCAATGGTTTAAACAAAATGACTGATTACAAAAACACTTTAAATTTACCCGACACTTCTTTCCCGATGCGCGGCGATCTGGCCAAGCGCGAGCCGCAGATGCTCGCGCAGTGGCAGGCGCAGCAGCGCTACCAAAAGATCCGCGCGGCGAGCAAAGGGCGCCCGAAATTTATTCTGCATGACGGCCCACCGTATGCTAATGGCGATATTCATATCGGCCACGCGGTGAACAAGATACTCAAGGATATTATCGTCAAGAGCAAAACCTTGGCGGGTTTCGATGCGCCCTATGTGCCCGGCTGGGATTGCCACGGCCTGCCGATCGAGTTGCAGGTGGAAAAGAAACACGGCAAGGCTATTCCGCCCGCGCAGTTTCGTGCGCTGTGCCGCGAGTATGCTGCCGAGCAGATCGAACGGCAGAAAAAAGACTTCATCCGTCTCGGCGTGTTGGGTGATTGGAATCATCCTTATCTCACCATGGATTTCAAAACCGAGGCCGACATCATTCGCGCCTTGGGAAAAATCCATCAGCATGGCTATCTGTATCAAGGTTACAAGCCGGTGAACTGGTGTCTGGATTGCCAGTCGGCACTGGCCGAAGCGGAAGTGGAATATGAAGACAAGACCTCGCCTGCGATAGACGTGGGCTTCGAGGTGGAGGACAAGGGCGCATTGGCTAAAGCGTTCGGCGTGTCGCTGCCGGGTGATGCCAAGGTGTATGCGGTGATCTGGACCACCACCCCGTGGACTTTACCTGCCAACCAAGCGGTATGCGTACACCCCAATTTGCAATATGACCTGATTAAAACCGACAAGGGTTACTTGATACTGACATTTGATCTGGCAGCGTCATGCTTGACGCGTTATCAACTGGCAGGAAGTAATGACCGAGGCGATGGCATGGCGGCAACCTGCCTAGGTGCCGCACTGGAAGGGTTGCTGCTGCAACATCCGTTCAATAACCGCAACGTGCCAATAATTTGCGGCGAACACGTTACGCTGGAAGCAGGAACCGGCCTGGTACACACCGCACCGGCGCACGGACTGGACGATTATTTTGTCGGACAGTTGAATGGCCTGAAAGCTGATAATCCTGTCGGTGATGACGGCAAGTTCGTTGCCAATACGCCACTGGTCGGCGGCTTGTTCGTATGGAAAGCCAACGACGTAGTGATAGATGCGCTGCAAACCAGCGGGCATTTATTGCACCTGGAAAAAGTGCAACACAGCTACCCGCATTGCTGGAGGCATAAAACACCGATTATTTTTCGCTCTACGCCGCAGTGGTTTATTGGCATGGGGAAACCCTCTCCCGGCCTTCAGCCACCCTCTCCCCGGGGGAGAGGGGTTGGGGGAGAGGGTTTGCGCGAGCTGGCCAACCAAGCCGTAGCACAAACCGAATTTTTCCCTAGTTGGGGCCGCGCCCGCCTCGAAGCCATGATTAAGAACCGCCCTGACTGGTGTGTGTCGCGGCAGCGTAACTGGGGCGTGCCTATGCCGTTTTTCGTGCATAAAGAAAGCGGTGAGTTGCATCCGCGCACACCAGAGTTGCTGGAACAGGTGGCTAAACTGGTCGAGCAATCCGGCATCGAAGCGTGGTTCAGCCTGAACTCGGCGGACTTACTTGGTGCGGAGGCAGAGCACTACAAAAAACTCAGCCACACCTTGGACGTGTGGTTCGATTCGGGTGTAACGCACGCATCGGTGTTGCAGCGCCGTGTGGAATTGCATTCGCCCGCTGACCTTTATCTGGAAGGTTCCGATCAGCATCGCGGCTGGTTCCAATCATCGCTGCTGACCGGTTGTGCGATCAATGGCCATGCACCATTCAAGGCGCTATTGACGCATGGCTTCGTCGTGGATGGCAGCGGTCACAAGATGTCAAAATCCAAGGGTAATGTTATTGCGCCGCAGAAGATTTTTGACACGCTCGGTGCCGACATTCTGCGTCTGTGGACGGCATCGACCGATTATTCCGGTGAGCTGAATATCTCCGATGAAATACTCAAGCGCGTGGTGGAAAGTTACCGGCGTATTCGCAACACCTTGCGTTTTCTGTTGGCCAATATCAGCGATTTTGACCCGCACCACCACGCGCTGCCGGTGCATGAGTGGCTCGAAATTGACCGTTATGCGCTGGAGCTAACGCAAAAATTGCAACATGGAGTGCGTAACGATTACGAATGCTACGAGTTCCATTTGATTGCTCAAAAATTACAGGCTTTCTGTTCAGAAGATTTGGGCGGATTCTATCTGGATATTTTGAAAGATAGACTGTACACCGCAGGTAAGAATTCTCCAGCACGTCGTTCCGCACAGAACGCGCTATATCACATCACGCATGGCCTCGTGCGTCTGATGGCACCGATCCTGAGCTTCACTGCTGAGGAAGCATGGGCGGCATTAAATGGCAAGGATGATGTCAGCGTCTTTGAGCAGCAGTGGTATACCTTGCCAGAATCTCAGTTAAGTTATGGAGCTATTAATCTGTGGACATATATCCGGAATTTGCGTGAGCAAGAAGTTAATAAAGAATTGGAAAACATGAGAGAAGCTAGGAATATTGGCTCATCCTTAGCAGCTGAGCTTGATATATTCGCGTCAGGAAAAAATTACGACGGGCTAAATCGGGTTCAAAATGAATTGAAGTATGTATTCATTACTTCCCGGGCAACGCTTCACCAAGACAAAGAAGGTGGGCCAGAAAGAATTAAGGTAACCCCAAGTGTCCACCAGAAATGCGAACGCTGCTGGCACTACCGTGCCGATGTCGGCAGTGATGCGGCGCATCCGCAAATCTGCGGGCGCTGTGTGAGCAATTTGTTCGGCAGTGGCGAGGTGCGCAAGTATGCTTAATCGTTGGCTGGGTCTGGCCGCACTGGTCATCATCCTTGACCAGATCAGCAAGCTGTGGATTATCAGCCACTTCGTTTATGGCGAAGGTCTGAGGGTGACAGATTTCTTCAATCTGGTGCATGCTCGCAACATGGGCGCCGCGTTCAGCTTCCTCAGCGATGCGGGCGGTTGGCAGCGCTGGCTGTTCAGCGCCATCGCCGTGGTCGCTGCGGTATGGATCACCTGGCTGCTGCGCAAACATGCACAGGAGAAGCTGTTTTGTTTTGCGCTGGCCTTGATACTCGGCGGTGCGTTGGGTAATCTGATCGACCGCATTGCTTACGGTTATGTGGTGGACTTCCTGGATTTCTACTGGAAGTCATATCATTTTCCCGCATTTAACGTTGCGGATTCTGCTATCACTTGCGGTGCGACGCTGTTGGTGTTGGAAAGTTTTATGAAGAAACAGGAGAAAATATGATGGAGCTTTTGCTTGCCAACCCTCGCGGCTTTTGTGCCGGCGTTGATCGCGCCATCGAGATGGTGGAGCGTGCGCTGGCTCTGCATGGCGCTCCAATTTATGTTCGTCACGAGGTAGTTCACAACCAGTTCGTGGTGGATAACTTGCGCCAGAAGGGCGCAGTGTTCATTGATGATTTAGCGGATGTGCCAGCGGGTAGTATTCTCATTTTCAGCGCGCATGGCGTATCGCAAGCGGTGCGCCGTGAAGCCGAGGTGCGCGGGTTTACGGTATTTGACGCGACTTGCCCGCTGGTGACCAAGGTGCATAACGAAGTTGCCCGCTTGCTTGAGCGCGGCAAGGAAATCATCATGATAGGCCACGCCGGGCATCCCGAAGTAGAAGGCACGATGGGGCAGGGCAGTGGCATGTATCTGGTGGAATCGCCTGCTGACGCGCAGTTGCTGGTGGTGAAGGATGAAAACAACCTGGCTTTTGTAACTCAGACTACTTTGTCCATGGACGATACCGCTACCATTATCGCAGCACTCAAAAAACGCTTCCCCACCATTGTCGGCCCGAAGAAAGATGATATTTGCTATGCCACGCAAAACCGCCAGGATGCAGTCAAGCTGTTGGCCAAGCAATGCGATGTGATAATCATTGTGGGTTCACCCAGCAGTTCCAACTCCAATCGTTTGCGCGAAGTGGCAAGCAATATAAAAATACCTGCGTATCTGGTGGATACTGCCAGTGAACTCAAGGTGGAATGGTTAACCGGAAAATTCCATGTCGGTATTAGCGCGGGAGCTTCCGCACCGGAAGTGCTGGTACAGGACGTGATTAAGCGGTTGCTGCAGTTGGGTGCTGCGAGCGTACAGGAATTGGACGGCATCACCGAAAATGTAGTCTTCCCGTTGCCGAAAGCGCTCGGTCAGGCGGTTGCATAATCAAAAAGCAAGCTTCATTGTTTTCGGGCTAAATGAAATTTTGTCGGCGCAGCATGGTTTTAATCCAGCCAGAAATTTTATCTACCAGTTGATTTTCCATGCCGAGATAACCATGCATGGGTGGAATTTTGCAGGGGTCTGCGCCTTTTTCCACGATACTTTGCACGGTCAGATCTTCCGCCTTGGGCGCATTCGTAAGCGCCGCTATGATGCCGGTGGAATCGCTTTGCTGGGCCGGGTGGCACGGGTCGCCCTTGCGCACCACCAGTGTAGGTACACGGATTTCGTTTAGCTGTGCCGCCAGTTCGCTGCCCGCATTGGCAGCGATACCGGAGGTCAAGACGATCCCGTCCGCTCCATTCTTTTGCAGGTGGATGGCTGCATTCAACACCGATGTGGTGCCGCTGCTGGTGCCCATGAGCCAAACCGGGAGCTTGCTGTCCCGGCGCAGAAAATCGATGACCGAAGCGATGTCCTGTACATGATCGGCACTTTCACGGAAATTGCCGATAGGCTCCGCCAGCCGGTCAGAGGGCATATCCACGATGGCAACCGTAAAACCACGCTGCACGAAAAGCGGGCTGGTGCGCACCAGGAGACTCGCTCCGCCCCACTGCAAGCTACCCTCATCGCGTATGCCCAATGCCCGGTCGCCGCCAGCGAATACCACCAGCACGGCTATGGGTCGTTCCGGTTTGAGCAGCAGCAGGCGTTGCGTGACCCCAGTGCGTGTCGTAATATCCTTGACCTCGCTGCTTGCCCACAGTGTGGCCGAGAGCAGCATTCCGAAGACGAACATTAATGCTCGGTTCATATATTTCTCCAAGGCAAGTTTATGAAGAGAGCGCCGCGCACATGCAAGGCACATTGCTAGAGTATCATGCCGACGCACTCCAAAATCTTATCAACAATTCGCACGCACAGCACCAGAATGAATGGCATGAAACAAGATTTTATAGTGATAGGTGCAGGCGTTATCGGCCTGGCCACGGCGGAACGGTTGCTGGCGCAAGGCGCGGCGGTGACCGTGCTGGAGCGCGGCGCGGTCGGGCAGGAGTCGTCCTGGGCGGGCGGCGGTATTTTGTCGCCGTTGTGTCCGTGGGATTATCCAGATGAAGTGACGCGATTGACCAGCCACAGCGCGAATATATTTGCCGATTGGGTGGCTGGTTTGCACGCGGCGAGCGGGATTGATTCAGAATACGAGATGAGCGGAATGGTGGTGTTGCCACCGTTCGATGTGCAGGTGGCGCAGCAGTGGTGTGCGGCGCATCAGGTCACGCTATATCCGGGCAGCGCCGCAGACTACGCCTTGACCACCCACGGTGATGTGCTGTACCTGCCGCAAGTTGCGCAAGTGCGCAATCCGCGCTTGCTGCGCGCCTTGCGCAGCCGGGTAGAAAGTCTCGGCGGGCGCATTGTTGAACAATGTGTAGTACGCGGCATCGAGGCCGGGGACAGCCGGGTGCAGATGCTCGCCACATCATCCGGCGAGTATCGCGCACAAAATTATATCGTCACCGCAGGGGCGTGGAGCAAAGAGGTGCTGGGGCAATATGCCTTGCAGCTGGACATCAAACCGATGCGCGGGCAGATGTTATTGTTTAAGTTTGCAGCGCCGCCCTTGCGCCATATTGTGGTGCAAGGTGATTTGTATCTGATCCCGCGCCGCGATGGCCACCTGCTGGTCGGCAGCACGCTGGAAGATGTGGGCTTTGACAAGCGGACTACGAGCGTTGCACGTGATGATTTATCCAAACGCGCCCAGAATATTTTGCCGCAATTGTGCGACATGCCGGTGATACAGCAGTGGGCTGGCTTGCGTCCTGCCTCACCGCGCAATATCCCCACCATCGGGCGCCACCCCCACCTGGAGAATCTTTACATCAACAGCGGACACTTCCGCTATGGCGTGACCATGGCACCGGCCAGCGTTGAAATTCTGGTAAATGAAATGACAGGCACGCCGCAACCATTCGATGTTGCACCTTATTGTGCAGGGTGGAATTAGACATTTTCTGGCCTAAGTGTTTATAATCCTCGCAGTGCGCTGATGTAGCTCAGTTGGCAGAGCAACTGATTCGTAATCAGTAGGTCGCGGGTTCAACTCCCGCCCCCGGCTCCAGTCGTTTCAATCACTTCCACAACACGCCGCTTCACGTCGGTTCTGCTGGTGCTACT
>VFLG01000076.1 GCA_009885195.1 Gallionellaceae bacterium | reverse complement strand
TTATTCCAATTCTATTTTAAAACGACAATAATTCAACGATCGTAGGGTGGGTACGCTTTTGTGCCCACGCGGATACCAAACCGCGTGGGCAAACGATAAACCTGTTTGCCCACCCTACGTCATTGCACTTGCAATTTAGAAATGGAATGACAACCACGGCGGTGCAAACTCCGTCCAGCGCCCGCCGGGCATCCCGGATTCCACTTCGTTTCATCCGGGCTACGTTTGTTATTATTAATGGCGAATTTGAATGCCCGGACGTTCCCCGATCAATAAAAATGGGGTTATAATTCGCATCCGATAATTAATATTTTTTGAGGTGCATGATGGTTATGGGCAGGATTGGACGCAGGGGCTTGGTTCGAGTCCTGGTGGTATGTTTGGGCATGGGGGTGGTTGTCAGTCCTGCATCGGTATGGGCCGCGCCTGCCGCGAAAGTGGAGCCAACTGCCCAAAAATCTGCCAAGCCGACTACGCCAGAAGTGACTCCAGGCGAGCCGATTTTCGCGATGGTGAACGGCAAGCCGGTCACGGTTCGCGCCTATAGAGGGTTGCTGGCCGAAACCATGCGCGAGCGCTTTTACCATGGCACGATACCGGAAGGCAAGGCCGAGGAATTGTACAAGGAAGTGGCCGGCCGGCTGGTTGACCGCGAATTGCTGGCGGGAGAGGCGGAAAAGCGGGGATTCAAGCCGGATCCGGCCAAGTTCGAGAAGACTCTGGCCGATCTGGACGCGCGCTATGCCGCCGATCCCAAGTGGAAGGAACAGCGCGATCAGTTTCTGCCGCAGATAAAGGCCAATATGGACCGGCAAAGCCTGCTGGAGCAGATCGAGCGGGCGGTGCGCGATGTGGCGCAGCCCACCCCGGCCGAGGTGGGCGCCTATTATGATAAGAGACCCGATTTATTCACCGAGCCGGAGCGGCTGAACCTGTCCATCATTCTGCTGAAAGTGGATCCGGGCGGAACGAAAGAAGAGTGGGACCGGGTGCGTGAAGAAGCGCAAAAGATCTTTGGCCGCATCAAGGATGGCGCCGATTTCGCAGCGCAGGCGCGCCTGCATTCGCAGCACGATTCGGCGGTCATGGGCGGGAATATGGGCTACCTGCATGGCGGGATGATGCCGCGCGGTATGGAAGACCAGATAGCCCTGTCTCAGGCCGGGGTGGTGAACGAGCCGATAACCACGCTGGAAGGTATTGTGGTGTACCGGGTCGAGGATCGTATCACGGCCAAATTGCGCGAGTTCCCGACTGTGGAGAAGCGGGTACAGGATTTGCTTTTGCGTGACCGGGCGGAGGAGGCGTGGCAAAAAACACTCAGCCGCTTGCGCGCGGGCGCCAAGGTTGAAATTGTGACCCCCCAGCTTCCGGGTGGGAAGTAGCATGGAGTGCGCAGACTTGTCTGCGTTTTTTTTAACGGGCAGCGTCGTACCGGCTATTTTATTGGCGGTGTCGTGCCACCGCACTCCATAAAAAGCGTGAAGGCCTGTGCGCGTGACATCAAACGGGATTTTATTATCGTGCGACTAAGTGATGCGAGAGCTGTTTTTCTGGCCTGCATTTTTTTCTGCATCGGCGGGCAGGGGACGGCGCTCGCCGCCGAAACGGCTACGCCGTTGGTGGCTACAACCCCCGAGCCGACAACTGACGCAACAGAGCAGAGCGCTGAAGCGGTAATAGAAGAAGATGAAGCGGTGGCGGTGGGCGAGCCGCCGGCCGGATCGATGTTTGTTCTTGCCCCGATTGCGTGGGGTGGCGATGTATCCCAGTCCTTTCGCAAGCAAAGTTTCGAGTCTGGCCTGTCCAGTTTGCAAAATGTGCAGGCCGTCAATCTGCGCATGTCAACTTATTTCTGGCAGCCGTGGCTGGCCCAGGTGAATGGCGGGTTGGGGGTGGTGAACGCCAAGAATATTTATGGGTCGCGCACCGATGAGTCGGTCTCATTGAACGGCAGGGCTGCCTTGTCATTGGTGCCGCAGAGCAATTTCCCGTTCCAGGCATCGTACTATGCCAGAGATAGCCGATCCGATGCCGGAGCGACCCCGGCCGCCACGAGTTTGGTGGGCAGGAGCACCGGTTTTGAAGTGCTGCAACGTTACCGCCCGCCATCCAAATCCTCCGATTCCTTAGCCAGCTACAATCGCGACCAATCCGTCACGCAACGGATCGGCTTGACAGGGAGCGGTGACAGGGTAAATTCCCGCCTACACTTGCAGCATGATTACCGCTTGCCGGGCACTCGATCCGCTTTCGGGGTGGGCTATGACCGCAGAACTTTCAGCGACGCGGTTAATGCCGGAACCGTTACCGGATTGAACGGCAGTTACTCGACCAAGTTCAACCACAGCCAGTCTCTTGATGTGAAAGCGTTGCACTCCGGCAGCGAATATGCGCAGGATAGTTTGCGTTTCAATAATGTCTCGGTGCGGCATAGTTATCGTTCAGGCTCTTCATTGTCGGTGGCGACCTCCGCCTTTGCCAGCCAATCGGAATCGTTCGCTCTCGGCTTGAATGCTGCCAACTCGCGCAACCTGCAGCTTAACTCCGCTACCTCATGGCAACCGGATGAGGAGCTGCCATTTTATGTTTCCGGCAGCGTGCGGGTATTCGATGCGGTATATGAAACACCCACCACCTCGGTTATCTCGCAGAGCCAGACCGGCAACGTCAGCGTGAACTATGCCGCCACCCGCAACCTCAGTTATACGGTGTATGAAACTTTGTCCAACACCCGTTCGGGCGGCAGTTCGGCGATGACTACGCTGACCGGAGGAAGAGCCGACTATAATTCGGACGAAACCCCATTCAGGAGTGCCTTTCACAGGTGGAATGCCAACGGCGGCCTGGATTATCAGACCAGCAGCGCAGCCGCCTCTTACCAGACAATTTTTGCAGGAGCCGGACAGGGTTTGAGGCTGCCTTACGCGCTCGACGAGGGGGCGATGGATTTCAGTTTCAACCAGGCGCTGTCAGTAAGGGAAGGCGGGGTTCTTAGACAGACCAATACGCTCAACCATAATGGGAGGGTGATATGGAGACCGGTATCGGACGCAACGCAGTCGAGCACGATGAGTTTTGCCGTGTCTGACATGCTTACCTTTGGGGATAGATCAAGTCACTTGCAGACCGCCGATCTGAGCGTCAATACGTTACGCAGTGTATCCGCATATTCAAGCGCCACCGCCAGCGCGGCGCTGAAATGGACCGCCAATGATCGGGGGCAGTCTTCGACCAGCGCTACAGCTGACGTCAAGTATAATCATGCCCGCGTCTTTGATGTCAAAGGGCTGCGTTATACGCTGACCCTGCAAGTGAACAAATTCCAGTTTGACGATGTGTACGGCCAGAATGCAGATAACTCGCGCGACGGCTATTTGTTCGACCAAAAGCTGGAATATGCGATCGGGCGCGCTTACTTGCGGCTTAATGGGGCCGTTGCCAAATCTGGCGAATCGAAGAGTACCTTGATTGTCTTGCAGCTCGGGCGGAATTTTGGCGAGATATGAACCACGTAGGGTGGATAAGCGCAGCGCATCCACCGGGCGAAAGTCCGAAAAACATATGGCCGGGCATCTCTAAAAGTGAGAGGCAACCGGGATGATGAT
>VFLG01000009.1 GCA_009885195.1 Gallionellaceae bacterium | reverse complement strand
TGCGCCAGAAAATCCTGTTCGTTTTGCGGCAGCGTGACCTGGTGTTGCGTCAACTCATCCAGCAACGCCAACAGTTCGCGCGTGACGCCCCACAAATCAGCATCGGGGAACCAGCGCCGCGCCCGCAATGCCTGATACAAGGCGGCGGCTCGGCAGGAATCGGGGGTAAGGGAATGTGCAAGGGGGATAGATTGCGCCCAATCGTTGATCGTGACCATCTGCGGCAGCAGCAGCGCGGGCAATTTTGCGACACGCGCCAAACTTTGAGCCAATGGCTGCGCCACATAGTAATTGGGCAGCAACACCACGGCGCGGCGCAGGTCGGGAACTTCATTGTTGTGCTGCACCAGGATATGGCGTGCGACAGCATCAAAAAAAATAGCAGCCAAATTCCCTTGGCCGCTATCTTGTGATTTATTCATCGCGAGAAAACTGTTTAGCGTTCCAACAAATGGAATTTATCTTTTACGTCCTTCCATTCATCCGCGTCGGCTGGCCCATCTTTCTTTGCCACGATGGGCTTCCACAACTTGGAAAGCTCCGCATTCAGCGCGGTGAAATGGCGTTGCTCCTTGGGTACATCATCATCGGCATAGATCGCCTCGACCGGACATTCGGCAACGCACAGGGTGCAATCTATGCACTCATCCGGGTCTATCACCAGGCAGTTCGGCCCTTCGCGAAAACAGTCCACCGGACAAACATCCACACAATCGGTATATTTGCATTTGATGCATGCTTCAGTAACAACGTAGGTCATTGTGTAAAACTCCTATTGGCAATTCGCTATTTTAACAAAATATGGATTAATGGCGCTACCGCTATGTTATTCCTGCAATCCAATGCTGATATAACTGGCGCGCAGCGGCGTGCAGTTGCGGCAACTTGCTTGCCATTTGCGCCTGCATGGTGTCGGCGGATTGAACGGCTGGGCTGCTGGCGCTGGCGATAATTTCATCTGCACCCGCCACACACCAGCGCCGAATCATCTCCTCGGTCATTTCCACGTGGCATTGCAAGGCGAGATGTTTGCCCAGCGCGAACGCCTGATTGCTGCAATGCTCGCTGGATAACAGATGGCTTGCGCCCTGCGGCAGGCTGAAGGTTTCACCATGCCAATGAAACGCATCGAACGCCAACGTATCACCGAACCAGGCATGCGCCACATCGTTATCAGCCACGCTCACTTTACCCCAGCCAATTTCCTTGACCGGATTGCGCGCCACCACCCCTCCCAGCGCCTTGGACATCAACTGCCCACCCAGGCAATGACCCAGCACCGGAATGTCCTGCGCCACCGCCTGACGGATCAACGCCAGCACCTGTGCTGTCCACGGCAGATCGTCATTCGCACTCATCGGCCCACCCATGAAAACAAGGCCGGCATACGCACCGGCGTGTTGCGGCACGGCATCGTCAGCATCAATGCGGATGAGTTGCCACGGGATGCTGCGCTCGTCGAGAAACTCGGCGAAGTAACCGGGACCTTCGGTAGCGAAATGACGAAAAATGGCGATGGGTTTCATGGCATGTAGGGGCGCGATTTATCGCGCCCGCTCACGTTAAAAACAGGGCGCGATTTATCGCGCCCCTACAAAGTTTTATCCCGCTCAATCAACGCATAGGCCGAATGATTATGGATGGATTCAAAGTTTTCCGATTCCACCACATAAGCATCAACGCGATCATCGGCATTCAACACGGCAGCAACATCGCGCACCATATCCTCGACAAACTTGGGGTTATCATAAGCGCGCTCGGTGACAAATTTCTCATCCGGGCGCTTGAGCAAACCATACAGCTCGCACGATGCCTGCTCCTCGGCGTAACGCACCACCTCCTCTATCCATACCGAACTATTGGTGCGCATCGTGATGGTCACATGCGAACGCTGGTTGTGCGCGCCGCGTTCGGAAATCTTCTTGGAGCAGGGGCACAAACTGGTGACCGGCACCAACACCTTCATCGTGAAACGATATTGCCCGTTGTCAATCTCGCCGATAAAAGTCACGTCGTAATCCAGCAAACTCTGCACGCCGGACACCGGCGCGGCCTTGTTAATGAAATAAGGAAAACTCATTTCGATGTGCCCCGACTTCGCCTCCAGCTTGTCGACCATCTCGCGCAGAATGCTCTCAAACGATTCAACCGAAATTTCGCGCCCGTGCTGGTTGAGTATCTCCACAAAACGCGACATGTGCGTGCCCTTGAAGTTGTGCGGCAGGTGCACATACATATTGAAAGTGGCAATGGTGTGCTGCACCCCCACGTTTTTGTCCTTCACCTGCACCGGATGGCG
>VFLG01000020.1 GCA_009885195.1 Gallionellaceae bacterium | reverse complement strand
TCGGCGCAATACAGAGGACAAAAATCGGTCAGCTTGCCCGGCGCAATCAGCACGCCGCCCGCATGCATGCCAACGTTGCGCGTCAGGTCTTCCAGCCGCGCGCCCAGCTCGAGCAATTCTTCTACGCCCTCCTCGCTCTTCACGATGGCGTTGAATTCCGGCTCCAGCTCGCGCGCTTTTTTCAGCGACACCGGTTTCACCCCTTCCAGCGGCACCAGCTTGGACAAGCGGTCGCACAGGCCATACGGAAAATCCAGCACGCGCCCGACATCGCGTATCACCGCCTTGGACGCCATGGTGCCAAAGGTGGCGATTTGCGACACACTGGCCGCACCATATTTCTGCTTCACATATTCAATCACACGCTCGCGCCCATCCTGACAAAAATCCACGTCGAAGTCGGGCATGGAGATACGCTCTGGGTTAAGGAAGCGCTCGAACAACAGCTCGTAGCGCAGCGGATCGAGGCCGGTAATGTCCATGCTGTACGCCACCAACGACCCCGCTCCGGAGCCGCGCCCGGGGCCGACTGGCACGCCGTTGTTTTTTGCCCAGCGGATGAAGTCGGCCACAATCAAAAAGTAACCGGAGAAGCCCATTTTTATAATGGTCGCTATCTCGAAATTCAGGCGCTCGGTGTATTCCTGCATTTTCGCTGCGCGCGCGGCCTCATCCGGAAACAGCTGCAACATGCGCTGCCGCAAACCGAACTCGGATTCTGCACGCAAAAAATCATCCAGGCTTTCACCGTTGGGCGTGGGAAAATCGGGCAAATAGGGCTTGCCCAGTTGCAAGGCCAAGTTGCAACGCTTGGCAATCTGCACACTGTTGGCCAATGCTTCCGGCAGATCAGCAAACAGCGCCGCCATCTCGGCCTGGGTCTTGAAATACTGCTGCGCGGTAAATTGCCGCGCCCGGCGTTTGTCGTTCAGCACATAACCTTCGGCGATGCACACGCGCGCTTCATGCGCCTTGAAATCATCCCGGCTGAGAAACTGCACCGGATGCGTGGCCACCACCGGCAGCGCCAGTTCCGCTGCCAGCTGCACTGCTCCGCGCACATGCATTTCCTCGCGCGCAGCACCGGTGCGCTGCACTTCCAGATAATAGCGTCCAGGAAATAGCGCCGCCCAGTCGAGCGCAAGCTGGCGCGCCGTGGCCTGATTGCCATTCAGCAGCGCCATGCCCACCTCGCCCAACTGCGCGCCGGACAAAGCCAGCAAACCATCTGTTCCGTCATGCAGCCAGGCTTTGTTTATCTCCGGGCGACCGCGATACTGGTTTTCCAGATAGGCGCGCGTCAGCAAAGAACACAGGCGCAGATAACCGGCATTGGACTGACACAGCAACAGCAGGCGGAACGGTTTGTCGCGTTCGGTCGGGTTGCTGACGAATACATCACAGCCGATGACGGGCTTGATGCCAGCCGAGCGCGCCGCCTGATAAAATTTAATCAGGCCAAACACGTTGCTGAGGTCAGTCAGCGCCAGCGCGGGCATGGCATCCTGCTTGGCAGCAGCCACCGCCTCCGGAATACGCGCTATGCCATCGGCAATGGAGTATTCGCTGTGCAGACGCAGATGGATGAAAGTGGGTTGGGGCATGGTGGCGAGATGACGGTAATCAAGCAGAATTTTACCACTGCCATTCGCGCGAAAAGTCCAAAGATTTTTAGCTGTTGATGTTGCTCAGGAAAGCGGGCAGCTAGCGGGTGGAATGCGGGTTATAAGATGGAATTCAACCCAGGTAGGCTGCCAGCACTCTCTCATTTTTGTGCATCTCGCTGGGCAGTCCCTCAGTCACAATCTGTCCGTGTTCCATTACATAAACATAGTCGGCCACTTGCAGCGCACTGCGCGCAAATTGCTCCACCAGCAGCAAGGTGATACCGGCTTCTTTCAGGCGGGCGATTATCTTAAAAACCTCCTGCACCAGAACCGGCGCCAGCCCCATCGAAGGCTCGTCCAGCAACATCACTTTGGGATTGGCCATCAACGCGCGTCCGATAGTCAGCATCTGCTGCTCGCCGCCGGACAGTGTTCCCGCGGCCTGGCTGGAACGCTCGCGCAGGCGTGGGAATAGTTCATAAATTCGCGCCAAATCATGCGCTGCTTTGGCGCGGTAAGCAAAAAACTTGGGCAGATGACTGTATCCGCCGAGCAACAGGTTGTCTTCCACGGACAGCGGCCCGAATACTTTGCGCCCTTCAGGTGAGTGGGCCAGCCCCAGCCCGGCAATTTTTGCCGCGCCATAATTTTGCACCGCCTCCCCATCAAGAATGACGCTACCCCGAGTTGGCTTCAACAAGCCGGACAGGGTGCGCATGGTGGTGGTTTTCCCCGCCCCGTTTGCGCCGATCAGCGCGACCACCGTGCCTTGTTTTACTTGCAGGGAAATGCCGCGCAACACCTCACTCGCGCCATATCCGGCATGTATATTTTCGACTAGCAGCATTTATTATCTCTATTGATTCATCAAGAAAAACATTTAGCCACAGAGAGCACAGAGGTCACAGAGAAAAAATGGTTGTCGTTCATGACTACTCATACCTCTGCCTCTGTAAAGACAAGGTATGTATAAAATCTCTCTTGTCTCTGTGTCCTCTGTGATCTCTGTGGCTTGAACTGCCGTTTAATTCATCTCCGGCGCCGTTCCCAGATAAGCAAGTATCACCTGCGGGTGACGCTTCACTTCATCCGCCGTGCCTTGCGCGATCACCTTGCCGCCATCCAGCACGGTCACTACATCGCATAACTCGCTCACGACATCCATGTGATGTTCAATCAAAATAATGGTAATGCCGCGCTGGTGTATGCATTTGATAATTTCGATCAGCTGCGTCACATCAGGCTGCGCCAATCCCGCAGCCGGTTCATCCAGAATAAGCAGTTCGGGTTTGCAGGCCAGCGCACGGGCAATTTCCAGCAAGCGCTGCGCGCCATAGGTCAGATTTTTGGCGAGGGTGCGCGCCTGCTGTTCCAGCCCGACCAGCTTCAGCAAGGCCAGCGATTCGGCCTGCGCGCGCTTTTCTTCGCGCCTGGCAAAGCCCAGCAGTAACAGCGGCAAGGGGCGGCGGTACACACCTTTTATCGCCACCATGACGTTGTCCAGCGCCGACAACTCACCGAATAACTGCAAGTTCTGAAAAGTCCGTGCAACGCCCCTCTTCGCCACCTGATACAAGCTCCCCTGCGGCAGGGCTTTGCCATGCAGCATCACAGCCCCTGCGGTCGGGGTATACAAACCTGAGATCACGTTGACCGCTGTGCTCTTGCCGGAACCGTTGGGACCAATCAAGCCGTGAATGTGGCCGGCGCGCACCATCACCGAAACATCATCGACCGCCTTGACTCCGCCGAAGTAGCACTTCAAATTACGCAATTCCAGCAGCGCTTCACCCTTCACCTGCTTGATCGGCAATACATCATTTAAAACCGCAGCCACGGGTAGCGCGGGCGGCGCGATGTTGAACAATTTGGACAGAAAGCGCGTAACAAATCCCATCAGGCCATCGGGCAGGCCGACCACCACTGAAAACAGCATCAGCGCGAAAATAGCCTTGCGCCAGTCTTCGGTGTTTTCAACCAGCACCCCGCCGATCACCAGCGACCCCATGGCGACTATCGGCGCAATTGCCTGGAACGGCTTGGTGGTGCGGGTCATCAGGCCGCGCGCGCCTGCCGCCAGCGCCATCAATAATCCCAGCGTGGAAAATACCTGAAACAGCATGCGGTTGGATAGCAAATTGGGCAACAGCACAATCAACGCTGCACCAAGCAAGGCACCCCACAGGCTTTTGCGCCCGCCCAACACCACCCCGAGCAATAAAATAACCATCAGCTCATAGGTAAAACTGTGCGGCTGCAAGTACTGAAAATTGAAGGCATACAGCCCGCCGGCAAAGCTGCCCAAGGCGGAGCCGATGGCAAAGGCGGCGATTTTGTAATGATAAACGCCGACTCCCATGGCATCGGTAGCAATCGGACTGTCGCGCAGCGCTTCAAAAGCTCTGCCCCAATTCGAGGAAAGCAGGTTGCGCATCACTATCCAGACGGCAGCCAGAAAAATCAGGCACAGCCAGTAAAATCCGGGCGCATTCACGTTCATGCCGAAAAAATCCGGGCGGATAATTTGCAAGCCTTGCGCGCCGCCAGTTAATCCTTCCCACTCGTTCAAAGTGATGACGGTCAAGGCCGAAAAGCTCAGCGTCGCCAGCGCAAACTGCGGCCCCTCCAGGCGCAACGCGGGGATTGCCAGCACAGCGCCAACAACCAGCCCGACCAGCAAACTGATGCCCAGCGCCTCCAGCATACCGAAGCCCGGCAAGGACACACACAGCCCCGCCGCATATGCGCCCAACGCCAGAAAAGCCGCGTGCCCCAGATTGACCTGACCCAGATAGCCCACGCTGACATCCAGACCAATCAGCAGAATTCCGTAAATAGCCAACAGCGTCAGCAACCCCAAGGCATAGGAATTATTCACCAGCAACGGGATGGCGGCGAGCAGCAAAAAAATTGCCAGCTCAGCTCCACGAATGAGTAACAGACGTTTCCACATTATTTTTCTCTAATCATCGTGCGCCACGCCAAGCAAGCTCACACGGCGGGACACGGCACAACACAAACAGCAGGCCGATCTTGACGTAGGGCACCACACTGCCGCCCAACCACTGCCAATGCTCGTAGTTAATCTCAATGGAACTGGGAAACCAAATAAAAACGCGATACGACTCATTGCTTAACCCGGTAAAAGCGCGTCGCCAGCGACTTTCCCTGCAACTTATCAAAGCGACCGTCCATCGCATCGCCCAGTCTGGCGAGTCGTTCGTCGGGGGGTGGATGCGTCTTGAATAGCAGCGCTACGCTGTCGTCGTTGGCACCATGGCCAATCTCCTGCAGCACCTGCGGCAGACCGTAGGCCTCATAACCACCACGTGCGGCCAACACCACCGCGATACGGTCGGCCTCGAATTCGGCGCTCTTGTCGAGCGCGCGCGCAACGATTTCTGCGCCGTTGCCTATCAGATTGCGGATTTTTTCGTTACCGCCGGCCTGCTTCTCCAACAGATTGCCGCCCTGATCCACTACCTGACTTTGTTGCAATATCTTTAGATGGTGCTTACGCACCACATGACCAACCTCATGCGCCAATACACCGGCTAATTCAGACTCGTCGTTAAGCATACGGTACAGACCACGGGTCACAAAAATATAACCGCCGGGCGCGGCAAAGGCATTGATATCAGCCGTATCGATCACACCGAAATGCCACGCAAGATCAGGACGCTCACTCTGGCTGGCGACCCAGCGGCCAACGTTGTTGACATATTTTTGCAGCTGTTTGTCCTTGACCAAGGGCGCAGCACCGAGCAGATTACCTGCGATCTGCCGGCCGATAGCGGCTTCCTCCTGGTCGCTGTATGCAATCAATCCGGCGGACTTTGCTTTCTTGTCCAACTCGCTCGTGGCGGAATCGCGCTTTTGTTTCAGCTCATCCGCAGCACGCTTCAGTTCATCCAGATTCAAACTGAAGGCCGCACTCATGCACGACCATAGCGCCAGACCGAACAACACTCTGCCTGCTGAGTATTTCATTTTTCCTCCCCCGCAAGGTAGTCTACCTGCTGCACTTTCAACTTTCCCTTGGCCGCAAATTTTTGCGCCTCAGCGCGCGTAGTAACAAAAGATTCCGCCTGCTTCACTTCATCCTCATCATATTTCGCCGCCTTGAGCTCTTCCTCGTTCAGGCCGCGTATCCCGGTTGTAGCAACCACCTTTCCCGTTCCCGCTCGCCCAGATGCCAGGCTCGCCAAACCAGACGCGCCTGCCGTGGCCTTGCCCGCCACAGTGCCACGGCGAATGCTGAGCATGCGCATCCAGCCGCTGCCTTTGTCGCTTTTAACCTTGAGCCATCCACCATCCTTTTTCAGGATAATGACCTTGTCGCCCACCGCCAAAGAGCTTACGGACTTGGAATCGTGGAACGGCTCGGCTTTCAACTCATCGGCCTTGATCATCGTGCCGCTCTCACCCGCATGAACGAGCGATATAGGCAGCAGCGCTACCAATACTATTTGAATACAACGCAATAACCTGATCATGATTTTCCTTTATCTGTTTCATTCCAGCGCAGCAAAGTTGCAGCGAACAACGCGCGCCAGCTGTCGCGTGCCTGCTCGCCACCGACGATCATTCCTTCGTGGGAAAAGCACACCACATCATTATCCAAAATCGCACAATGCTTGCGCAATACCGGCACAATAGCGCGCTCCACCGCCTCGACATCGCGGGCGATGTTCTGCCGCGCCTCCTCGTCGCCCGACGGGTACATCCATGAGATCGCCAGCGTATCCTCGAACAAACCCCACAAACCATTCTGCGTACCCTTGATAATTTCCACACTGCACACTGCGCTGCCAGTTTTTGCTATCTCCCGGCGTATCTTTTCACGCACCTTATCATTCATGGCGGCAGCTTGGCTGTTGATACGGATCAACAGTAATACCCCGCGCATCTCCCCGGCAAGCTTCTGCGCAGCTTGCACCGCGCTATTCTCCAGTGCCTTACCGGTGGCCAATGCATACAGGCGCGCGATGGTGAAATAGGCCAGGCCAAGCGTGACCGGGCCGGTAAGATCGATATACGTCGTGGAAAGGTTGATGCTGGCGTAAGAAATACCAATCAGGATGAACTGTGATGCGCCAAACAGCCTGTCGATCTTGTCGCGCCCGACACTACGATAAAATACCCAAGCCGTTGCCCAGATAAAAGCCAGCGTCAGCAGAAAATAAATAATGCGCGCATCAGGAAAGCGCAAATAATCGTTGTGCTTGAAGTTGTCGATGGCAGTGGCCAGAATCTCCACACCGGGATGCAATTGGCTGAGCGGTGTTGCCTTGATGTCGAACAGACTGGGAGCGGTCGAGCCGATGATCACGATCTTGCCAGTGAACTCGTCTGCCGGGCGTTGCTTATTCTTGCTGCCCAAATCAGCAAACACATCGCTGAAACTCACCGAATGATAAGTAAATGGCGGGCCGCGCCAATTGAGCAACACCTGCGGCGTAACCGGCTGAGGAAAAGAAAACTGCTGGGCAATGCGCAGTGGCAGCGAAGGCATCTTCCAGCCATAGTCGTCGCGATAAACCAGATACTGGCGGGAGATACCATCTGCTTCAGGATAGATGTTGTGCAAGCCGATACGCCCGCCCTGCATGATCGAATTGAAATACGGCAACACCACGGCCACCGTCGCATCCGCCTGCGCCGCGCTGCCCAATGCAACCACGCCCGGGATCATGCCCGGTTTCACCTGGCTCAATTTGTCATCGGCTGGATCCAGCCGCAGCATCGGGAAGAATGTGTTGTCCGTCGCGGCGATAGTCGCATCGAAATAAGCATCGCTATCCGCGTTGAACACGTCCGGGTCGCTGAACAAAATATCGAACACCACCGCCTGCGGGCGCTGTTTCTCGATCTGCTCGACGAACTCGCCCAGTACTTGGCGCGGCCACGGCCAGCGGCCATACTCCTTGGCCATCGCCGCCAGGCTCGCCTCGTTTATATCGACGATAACGATATCTTTATCGGGTTTGGGTACCGTCAGGCGATAGCGCACCATCGTGTCGAACGCCCCCTGCTTCAGATTGGCGGTGACGTTCAAAAAAGTCGTATCGGCAATGGCGAACACAGTTAGCAAACCGGCCAGATACAGATAAAAACTGCCCCCCCATTTCCGAGCCAATAGCGTATAAATCGCGTTGAGTGTGCGCCTCAGGCGATAAAAAAATAAGGCAACCGGGTTCATGCGTAGCTTGGACAATCTTAAAGATGCCATTATGCACCCGTAGCGGCGTAAATTTCAAAACCGCAAGCAAACTACCATGCGGGCGACAGAGCCAGATCACCAGTTAGCTATGCAGCCATGCTGACAACCGCCTTCGGGCTGGGCACGGACTGCACCAGCCGCAGCAAGATTTCGGCGGTGGCGACATCGGTGAGCCGCTGCTTGCCGTCATCAGCGGTCATTTTCAACTGGTAACAGTTTGTTACCAGTTGGCTGCCTTCCTTGCCCAGCCGCCCTTTCAGCTTGTTCCAATATTTTCTGGCAGTCTGGTAATCGGACTGTTGCGTCAGCACCTGAATAATATCGATAACAGAAAACAGCCACGTCTCAGTCGCCTCGTCATACACACGGCGGATTTCATGCTCTTCAAAAATGGCTGGTTGGGGTTGCATGTCAGAACTCAATACTGTTCGGTTAGATCATAACCGTTCGCCCTGAGGTATCGAAGGGCATCTATCAAGTGGTTCGATACCTCACCACGAACGGCTTAAACGAACAGTATCGTGTCAGAACTCCTTTTTATGTATCGCGGGTCTTCACATCGGTTGAATTTTAGAGTGGGTGATTTCTTGGCCATGATTTAGATGTGAAGAGTGTTTTCAGGAGTCGAGCGCATCAGGATTTTTAAGTGATTTTTCTCACTTGCCGCAAGGCGACGCTCGGCTTCGAGCAACCGTCGTTCGATCTGTTCCGCCTTGCGGGTCTGCATGGCGAAGTAGGTTTGAGCAAAAGCGATTTGCTGCTTTCTGGGGTCGCCGTTCTGGGCAACTAGATAGCAGGCGTAGCGGGTGAGCATGATGTCATCTACCTCACGCTGGCTGCCTGAGCCGAGATCGACCATTTTGTTGACATCAACAAAATGGTCTGAGATGGCGTGATCAGATAATTCACAAGCCGTTTTTGCCTTATTGATTACAGCGCTAAAATTTCGCCACTCATCGTACCCCAGCAGGTGCTGAAGGTCGCGGGCAAGCCAGAATTCGATACCATTTTCTGCTTGCTGTGCGTGCGCTTCAAAGGTGTCAGTGAGTGATTGAACGATTTCAGTTTTCATGAACAACCCTTTCAATCAATTTTATTGAACTCACATTCGACCTTGGCCTTGAATTCAGCCTTGACCCAGTACACCTCGGTGTATCCTGCATACGCCCCATCGCCAGCTCCGGGTTCTCGATCTCGTCGAGGCGTTCCTTGCCTACCTTGGCAAGCCAGCGCTTGAGCGGCTCCACCTTGGGCGATGGGATCGTCTGAATGATGTGGAACAGGGTTTCGGTATTGGCGCAATCCGTCAACCGTTGCTTGCCATCAGGCGCGGTCATTTTCAAAGCGTTACAATTTGTAACGGTTTCATTGCCCTCGGCCAGCAGCCGTTTTTTCAGTACCCTCCAATAGACTTGGGGATTCTGGCTATCCGTCAAAGCCGCAACAACATCCACAATGGCAAACAACCAACGCTGCGTCTTGTCGTCCCAGATCGAACGTATATGCTTCGATTCAAACAGTTTAATATTGCTCATAGCATCATCCCCAGAGTTTTTGAAGGTTGGCTGTTTGTGAGCATGATGTCATCCACTTCACAGGGAAGCCCCCATGTCAGTTTCAGCCCTATGTCAGTTTCGACTGCTTGCCATCACTTCCTCTTATCCAACTTCTTCTTCGCACTTTCGATCTGTTTCACACTTTGCTCTGGCTTCGGCAAATTCTCCGGCATCGTGCCGCCCAGCTCTTTGATGGTTTGGCGCACTTTCTGTCCCACTTCGTAATGCGCCTGATTGGCGCGCTGCTTGCCGCTGATATTATCCCGCTTCAACTTTTCTTCCGCCTGAGTGGCCCGGAACAGATTGGCCGCCAGCTCGGTACTGCCCATGTGGTCGAGTATCTTCTGGCTCTTCTTCAGCCCTTTGCGAGCATGAATATCCTTTGCCCCCATGCCGCCGTACAAGCCCTTGTAACCGTGATCCTGAAAGATGGCATAGTCGAGCGGGGTATCCACGCCAGCATCCTTCGCAGCAGCGGCAAGTTGTTTATTGTGCTCTGCAAGCTCATTGCGAATCGCCAAACGCTTTTCGTCTTCCGAGAGGCGCGCAAATGTCTCATCATCATTCAACTCCTGCCGCCGGGTCTGCATCGCAAAGTAGGTCTGCCCGTTGGCGATCACCGGTTTGGAAGGGTCACCATTTTGCACAATCAGATAACAGGCATAACGTGACAACCTGACATCGGGCAACTCGCGCTTCGCACCAGAGCCGATCTCGACCATTTCGAGGATGTCCTCGAAATGGTCTGCCACCGCATGGCCGCTATTCAGGCAGGCATCCCGTGCCCGCACGATAACAGGCTGAAAATGGCGATATTCAGAATATTCCAAAACCTTGGAGAGCCTGCGGGCAGACCAGAATTCGTTCCCCTCAGCATCCTGCTGGCGGATTCCCTCAAAGGTAGCGTGATGCTGATTGGCGATGCGCTGGGCGTTCATGGCGATTCAGGTCTCCAGTTCATGGATGGCAAAAGATCAATGCATCCTAGAGAACGAACGTTCTTTTGTCAACATTCCTCGCGCCTCACGGCAAACAAAACCCATCCCCTTTCCCCTGCTCCGTCTTTCCCGCGCAGGCGGGAATCCAGTTCATCAAGCAGTCCCCTCTCCCCTCGTGGGAGAGACAACATCCATCCCCTCTCCCCTGCTCCGTCATTCCCGCGCAGGCGGGAATCCAGTTCATCAAACTATCCCCTCACCCTTGATGGGTGAGACAACATCAGTCCCCTCTCCCTTGATGGGAGAGACAACATCAGTCCCCTCTCCCTTGATGGGAGAGGGTTAGGGAGAGGGTGAACGAGAGGGTGAACGAGAGGGAATTTTCATTCAAGGCGAAGCGGCCACGCAGAATGTGTTAATTCAAGAAATCGCCAAATTCCAATAACGCTATAGCTTCATTTCTCTTTCCAAGGCGCGAAGCCGATGGAGCGTTTCTTTTTTTGATCCAGCGGAGTCATGAGGTCGCGGATAGCATCGAAAACGGCCTTGAACTGGATGTCGTATTTCTTTTCGAGGGTGGCAAGTTTGCGGGATAGTTCAGCGTTGGATGCCAACATCTGCCGCAGGCGCACGAAGGCGCGCATGATTTCTATGTTGACTTGAATGGCTCGGGTG
>VFLG01000066.1 GCA_009885195.1 Gallionellaceae bacterium | reverse complement strand
TAGAACAACGGCACTGTAAAAATCAAACCATGCATCCCATCTTCACTACCCGACAAACAGGAGGCGAGCCTTGCCCCCGGCACTTGCAGTAAGTGGCTATGGCTGCTTCCTTCCGGATCTGACCAGATTCACCACCCTGCAATGCGGGGAGGCCCGCCAATTCTTTCAAGCGCTTCAAAACCTGCCGCGCCACGCAGACATCTTTTGAACTGCTTATTATTCGCTATAAAACTTACCCCGCCGACCCGACATGATAAATGAATCGCCTGGCAAAATCCATGTCGCTGATTTTCAAAATTGTTTTTGGATACCCTACAAGTGCCGCGCCATGCGTGCCAGAACTGTCTCGCGCGGAAACAACGCCACGACTGCATCCACCGAGGGGGTCTGAGTTTGCCCGGTGAGCATTACGCGTAGCGGCATCGCCAGCTTGGGCATTTTCAAACCATGCTTGACTACCATCTCCTTTATCAACGCGCCGATTGCCGCAGCTTCCCACGTTACATCCTGCAGGCGTTGCGCCAACTCTTGCAAGGCAGGTATCGCCTCGGCGGTCATATGGGTATCCAGCAATGCTTGCGCAGGATGCAGTTCAATGTAGAACACTTCCGCCGCATCGGCCAATTCGTTGAGAGTCACGACACGTTCCTTATACAGTGCGATAACAGATTCAAGCACAGGAACGCCGCCAGCCGCCACGCCGCGCGACTCCAGGCGCGGGCGAACCAGCGCGGCAAGCCGCGCGTTGTCGGCCAGCTTCAGGTAATGCTGGTTCAACCAATTTAATTTTTCAGTATTGAACTGAGCAGCAGAAGGCGTGATATGGTCGAGATCAAACCAGACACAAAACTGTTCCACCGAAAAAATTTCTTCATTGCCGTGCGACCATCCCAGGCGCGCCAGATAGTTGATCAGCGCCTCCGGCAGATAGCCGTCTTCATCATATTGCATCACGCTGACTGCACCATGACGCTTGGACAACTTCTGCCCATCATCGCCCAGTATCATTGACAAGTGCGCATACAGCGGCACGGTGGCTCCCAAGGCCTTGAGGATGTTGATTTGACGCGGCGTGTTGTTGACATGGTCATCGCCGCGTATCACATGTGTGATGCCCATGTCCCAGTCGTCCACCACCACGCAGAAATTATAGGTGGGCGTGCCATCGGCACGCGCAATAATGAGGTCGTCCAACTCGCTGTTGTTGAACCCGATCACCCCCTTCACCAAATCTTTCCACGACACCATGCCGTGCGCAGGATTCTTGAAGCGCACCACAGGCGTCATCCCAACGGGAAGTTCAGGCAGCACCTTGCCGGGCTCTGGCCGCCAGCGGCCATCGTAGCGCGGCTTCTCGCCCCGCGCGCGCTGCTCCTCACGCATCGTTTCCAACTCTTGCGGGGATGTATAGCAATGATAGGCCAGACCTTGCGCCAGCATGAGCTGGATAACTTCCTGGTAACGTTCCATGCGCTGCATCTGATAGAACGGGCCTTCGTCGTAATTCAGCTTAAGCCACGCCATCCCGTCCAGTATGGCCTGCACCGCTTCAGGCGTGGAGCGCTCCACGTCAGTATCTTCAACGCGCAGGATGAAAACACCGCCATGCTTGCGGGCAAACGCCCAGGAAAATAACGCTGTGCGGGCGCCGCCGATATGCAAATAACCCGTCGGACTGGGCGCGAAACGTGTGCGTATGGACATGACTGGAGCCAAAATTGAAGAGCGCGTATTTTACGCTACCCGGCAGCCTGCCGGACTTAAAGAATCGTAGCGAGATTTCCATGCAGGATAACCTTGAGCATGGCTGGAACTAAAAAGTGACTGGGCGAGGCATATCCCGGAACGGCTATTCCCTGCCTTTTAGCAGAGACTTGAGATCAGCGAACGGCTGGTGGGTGGCTGATAATTCCGGCTCGCTGCCCGGCATGCGCCCGGCAGAATCCATATACCTTGAATGCTCGTTGTCGTGGCAGTAGATGCACAATAATTCCCAGTTGCTGCCATCGGCTGGATTGTTGTCATGGTTATGATCCTTGTGATGGACGGTCAATTGCTGGAGATTGGTGCGGGTAAATTCGCGCGCACAGCGGCCACATATCCAGGGATAAAGCTTGAGCGCCTGCTCCCGATAGCCCTGCTCATGCTGCTCGGCGTTGCGTCTGGCCTCAGCGACAACCCGATCCAGCTTGGCCGTGTTTGGTGACTTACTCGTCGGCATAATGGATGCCTTTCAGATAAATCTGCAAACCACACCTAAACTCAATAGTGCGCTGAGGTGAAATTATCAAAGCGCGTATATTCCCCGCGAAAGGTTAACTCGACCTTGCCTATCGGGCCATTGCGCTGTTTGCCAATGATGATTTCCGCTTTGCCCTTGTCGGGCGAGTCCGGGTTGTATACCTCATCGCGGTAGATGAACAGGATCAGGTCTGCGTCCTGCTCAATGGCACCGGATTCGCGCAAATCGGACATGACTGGCCGTTTGTTGGGGCGCTGTTCCAGGCCGCGATTGAGCTGTGACAATGCCATCACCGGCACTTGCAATTCCTTGGCCAGCGCCTTAATGGAACGTGATATTTCCGAAATCTCGGTGGCGCGATTCTCGCTCGCCTTGCCTGAAGGAGAGGACATCAATTGCAAATAGTCGATGACAATGAGTCCCAGCCCACTGTTTTCCCGATGCAGCCGGCGCGCACGCGAGCGCAATTCCAGGGAATTCAGCGCAGCCGTTTCGTCGATAAAAATTGGCGCGTCATTCAAACGCCCCAAGGCATGGGTCATGCGCGGCCAGTCATCATCTTCGAGTTTTCCGGTGCGCAGATTCTGCTGGTTGAGCTTGCCGACCGAGCCGATCAAGCGCATGGCCAACTGGGTGCCGCCCATTTCCATGCTGAAAATCGCCACCGGCTTGCCGCCTTCCAGCGCCACGTGCTCCGCCACATTCAGGGCAAAAGCGGTCTTGCCCATGCTGGGACGGCCTGCCACGATGACCAAGTCGCCCGGCTGCAAGCCGGATGTCATGCGATCCAGATCGGTAAAGCCGGTCGCCACGCCGGTCACATCGCTTGGGTCGTCGCGCCCATGCAAGGTCTCGATGCGCTCCACGACCCTGATCAGCAGCGGCGGAATATGCACAAATCCCTGACGGCCGCGCTCGCCCGCCTCGGAAATCTCGAACACCCGGCTTTCAGCCTCGTCCAGCAACTGGTTGGC
The DNA here is from genome assembly GCA_009885195.1 of Gallionellaceae bacterium. Classification (GTDB taxonomy): domain Bacteria; phylum Pseudomonadota; class Gammaproteobacteria; order Burkholderiales; family Gallionellaceae; genus Nitrotoga. Next base: position 3,936 of record VFLG01000066.1, on the reverse strand, counting down.
ATCGCGTCCGCCAGGGTTGTAGGCACTGGCGGCAATGTCGTTGCCGACCTCGACCAGCCTGCGCATGATGGCGCGCTCGCGCACGATTTCCGCATAGCGGCGGATATTGGCTGCAGACGGCACGTTTTGCGCCAACGAGCCAAGATAAGCCAGCCCGCCCACCTTGTCCAGCTCGGCATTGCTCTCCAGCGATTCCGCCACGGTGATCACATCCACCGGCTTGGCATGCTCGGTCAGGCGCCCGATATGCCGATAAATCAGGCGATGCTCAAAGCGGTAAAAATCCGGCTCGCTGATCAGATCGGTAATCTTGTCCCACGCCGTGGTATCCAGAAAAATGCCGCCCAGCACCGACTGCTCGGCCTCCACCGAATGGGGCGGAAGCTTGAGTGCTTCAAGCTGCGGATCTGTAGTAGGAATAGCGAAGTTTTGCATGGTGCCGGGTAATTAATTGCGAACTAGCTGCAGCATTTTACCACTGGTAAAAATACTGCTGGAAGAAATAAAAAAGGGCTGTTACCAGCCCTTTTTGTCCATCATCTAAACAAGATTGAAATCAGTGTTCGCCCAGCACAGAAACCGTGATATTAGCTATCACATCTGTGTGCAGCGCAATGCTGACCGGGTAATCACCAACCCGCTTAAGATGATCCTCAGGCATACGCACTTGCGTTTTTTCCACAGCAAAGCCTTGCAACGCCAGCGCCGCGACGATATCAGCACTGGTCACAGAACCAAACAGCTTGCCGTCCACGCCAGCCTTTTGTACGATCTGCACAGTCAGGCCGCTGAACTTATCGGCGCGTGCCTGAGCCTCTGCCGCTTTGACTTGCTCTGCCGCTTCCAGCTCAACGCGACGGACAGCAAATTCCGCCTTGTTGGATTCGGTCGCCCGCTTGGCCTTGCCTTGCGGGATCAGAAAATTGCGGGCATAACCGTTCTTTACCTTGACTATCTCGCCCAACTGGCCGAGGTTAGCCATTTTTTCCATCAATATTATCTGCATGGTCTGCTCCTTAGTGCAAATCAGTGTAAGGCATCAACGCCAGGAAGCGCGCGCGCTTGATGGCAACACCCAGTTGCCGCTGGTAACGCGACTTGGTGCCGGTGATGCGCGCCGGGATGACCTTGCCATTCTCGGCGATAAATTCCTTGAGAATGTTCAGATCCTTGTAATCGACTTCCGCAATTTTATCTGCCGTAAAGCGGCAGAACTTGCGGCGCTTGAACAACTGACGCGAAGAGCTATTCTTCTTGTCATCTTTTTTCTTAAATACACGAGGCATGCTGTGCTCCTTATTCCAATGTAATGTTATCAATATGCAAAACCAGTTGCGCGATGCGCAAACTGCGCTGAGCCATAAAACCTTCCGCCTTCACCCGCTGCCCAAGTTGCAAGCGGCTTGCCTGCTGGGCGGCGACACCAAATGCCAAGGCCGGGATATCACACTGCACTTGACGCGCTATGCCAGCTTCCTGTTGCGTTGAAGCATGGCGTATTTTTAATGCGATTCGCGCCAGCCCCGCCGGGGTGTACCGCAAGACATCCAGCTCAACGAGTTCTCCATCAACGGTGAACCGGTTGCAACCTATAAATTCAATCAAGCAACCGCAACTTCAGCCGGTACGGATGGAGCGGCAACAGGTGCATCACCGGTCAGCGAACGCGATTTCTCATCCCGCATCATTGCCGAAGGAATCGTTACCGCAACCTTGGTCTTGATAGTCAGGTGGCGCAACACTGCATCGTTGAATTTGAATGCGTGTTCCAGCTCATCCAAGATTTCCTGGTTGCACTCAATATTCATCAGCACATAATGCGCTTTGTGGATTTTCTGGATAGGGTAAGCCAGTTGGCGGCGACCCCAATCTTCCAGGCGATGGATCAGGCCTTTCTTGGCCGTCACCAGTGTACGATAACGCTCGATCATCGCGGGCACCTGCTCGCTCTGGTCGGGATGTACGATAAATACAATCTCATAATGTCGCAAATGTTTCTCCTTTTGGATATTAAAGCCCCCCGTCATGCGTAACGGTGGAGCAAGGTTCAAGGGAGCGCGATTATAGCGAAATATGCGGTCAGGTCAAGCTGAACCCGCGACAGATGAACCCGCGCCCCTTTAATCAGCGAGATTATTTTTGAAAACCTGTCCTAATTTTGCAAGCTTCCGAGTTTCCAGCCTCACAGCTTCTTCGCCAGCTTTCCATAGCCTCGTTTTTTCTGTTCAGCTTATACAGAACGACTCCACGATAAAACAGTGCCTGGTTGTCTGTCGCATCAAAGCTGAGTACCTTGTCATAATCATTCAGTGATTCCTGAAATTTGCCCAGGTTAAAATTGACAGCGCCGCGATTTGAATAAGAAAGTGGATTCCCTGGGCTGAGTTGAACAATCCGGTCAAAATCGCTGAACGCTTCAGCATGGCGGCCCATTTTTGTAAGGAGGTCACCACGGGTTGCATAGGCATCGACGTAATCGGGGTTAAGCTTGATCGCAGTACCATAATCGTTCAGGGCTTCCTGAAATTTGCCTAGGTTAAAATTGGCAGCGCCGCGATTTGTGTAAGAAAGTCGATCCCCTGAACCGAGTTGGACAGCACGGTCAAAATCGCTGAGCGCCTCGGCATGGCGACCCATTTTTATAAAGAGGTCACCCCGGTTTGTATAGGCATCGATGTAACTGGGGCTAAGCTCGAGCGCAGTGTTGTATCTATGCAGCGCTTCTTCTAAATTATTGAGCCTGGAATATATACTCCCACTGTTTTTGTAGCCTTCAGGATATCTTGGATTGAGCGCTATCGATTTTTGATAATCTGCCAGCGCTTCCGATAAACGGCCCAAGTCTGAATAAGCATTGCCACGGTTGTTATAACCCCATTCTGCACGAAGCAGGTTATCCCCTTGGTATTTGTTGATGGCATCAGACCATAGCTTCAAGCCACTGGAAAAAGTATCCAGCCTGTTCCAGGCCAGCCCGGCCAGCACCAGGCAACATGCAGCCAGCAGGACAGGGACGAATTTCCGGGGAGCAACGCCCATGAAGCCGAACAAGATGATGGGCAGCCCACTCATCCACAGATAACTGCGGTACAGCACAAAAGGTTCCTGAATCCTGACCGTAGAGAGTTCGGTCAGATAAAGTATCCACGGAAACAGCAGGCCCAACCCCAGCAGACCTTGCCGTCCCCCCTTCAACAGCAATTTGATGGCCAGCACCGGATAAGCGAGGAACAGGACAAAGCCCACCGACTCCGGCCAGGACAAAAAGTGGGTGGCGAACGGCTGGCGTATATCGACCGACATCCAGCCGGTATAGGGAACGATCCACAGCAACAGATATTTGAAGAACAGATATCCTTGGGCAATGACGCTCAGCGGGTAGGCATTTTCGATATGAACCTCTTGCTGCTCGCTCATCTGAGCCAATATGCTAGCCGCCTGAGGTTCATAGGCTGCACCCAGCAACCCCTTCGTGCGCAGGATGATCAGCACACCAATCATCAGATAAAGGGCAAAGGGCAGCCACACTTTTTTAATCAGAGCAAAAGACGGTTTATGCAGCAGCAAGGTCAGCGCGGCGGCGACGCCGGGGATCATGATGCTGTGCTCTTTGGAAAAAACCGCCAGAAAATAGAACAGCGCGGACAAGACGAACCACTTGGCACGATCCCGGCTCAATCCTTCCATATAGCAAAGGAGGGCTGCGATGCCGAACAGGGTCGCCATGATGATGCTGCGCTGGACCAGATAGGCCACACCATACACGGCGGCGGGGTGCAGCACGAACACCAGGGCGGCGAAGAAGGCCGGCCAATGTGGCCGGGCGACCGCATCCTGTGGTTGGGTCGCGTCCAGCAGGCGGGAGAAGAACAGGAACAGCAGGATGCCGGTGAGCGCGTGTAAACCCAGATTGCCGAGGCGATACCAGAACCAGTC
>VFLG01000057.1 GCA_009885195.1 Gallionellaceae bacterium | reverse complement strand
TGGTCCCACTCCTTCCCATCTCGAACAGGACAGTGAAACGACTTTGCGCCGATGATAGTGTACATACGTATGTGAAAGTAGGTCATCGTCAGACTCCTTATCAAGTAAAACGCCCCGCCCTCAAAGGCGGGGCGTTTTACTTTGCGAGTTTTGATATACTGACACTTGAGTGTGTTTGCGAATCTCAACTTTAATTTTTGCGAAGCTATAATCCACTCTTGGAAACAACTCAAAATTTTAGAGTTGTTGATGAGGGTCACTTAACTCAAGGAGAAATAAGATGACACAGAAATATTCCGATTTCATGCGTTGGACCAGTCGCGTGGTTATTTTAAGCATGCTGGTCACGGGCCTGCCGCTGCAATCCGCTTTTGCAGGCATGGTGGAAACAGACCAGGCTGTTGCCAATGATCTGGCGGGGCAAGATCGCGCCAGGATCAATGCGTTCATTGACCGTGAGGACGTGCTCGCCCAATTACAAAATCAAGGCGTGACAGCCGGAGAAGCGAAAGCGCGCGTCAATGCGCTGACTGACGATGAAGCGCATAATATCGCCGGGAAATTGGATCAATTGCCTGCCGGTGGCGAGGTTCTCAGCGTGTTGCTCACTGTCTTCATCGTGTTGCTGGTAACCGATATTCTCGGATTCACCAAAGTCTTCCCGTTCACCAAATCAATTAAACGATAACTTATGTTAATCCGGGACGTCCGCCTGTTAGCGGGCGTTTTTCTTTTGTGTCTCGGTGCTTGCGCAAATACGCCGCAGACGCGCTCCCTGCTGGATTCATCGCCAGGCGATCTGCCCAGACATACCGAACTTACCGAAGTGCCCTATTTTGCGCAGGAGGCATTTCAATGCGGGCCGGCGTCGCTGGCGATGTCTTTGAATGCGGCCGGTATTGAGGTGACACCCGAAACGCTTAAGCCCGAACTCTATTTGCCCGACCGGCACGGCAGTCTCCAGGTCGAGATGCTGGCTGCCACGCGCCGCCATGGCGCGACCGCCTATCAACTGGCACCCGAATTAAACGATATGCTGCGCGAAATCGCAGCCGGGACGCCAGTTATCGTATTGCAAAATCTCGCCTTAAGTTGGTATCCCGTTTGGCATTATGCGGTCGTGGTTGGCTACGATCTCGACCGCGCGGAAATCATCTTGCGCTCAGGTCTCGAGCGGCGGCAAATATTACCCATGACGACATTCGAATACACTTGGGCACGCAGCAACTGCTGGGCGATGGTCGCATTGCCGCCGGGCAAAATCCCGGAAACAGCAGAGGAAACCTCTTTTATTGCCGCAGTCAGCGCACTCGAGAAAATCAGTGACCCCGAACGCGTGCAAAGCACATACCTTGCCGCATTGAATCGCTGGCCAGGAAATCTGTCCGCGCAAATAGGCGTCGGCAATACCGCTTATCGGTTGAATAATTTGGCTCAAGCCGAAGCCGCATTTCGCCAAGCCGCGCAAGATCATCCCGATTCAGTCGCCGCTTTTAATAATCTGGCGCAAATCTTGTCCGACCAAACACGTTATGAAGAAGCTATGGAGGCTGCGCGCCGGGCCGTCAGTTTGGGTGGCCCGCTGTTGCAAACTGCACAAGAAACGCTGGCCGATATTGAGAGCAGAATGAAGCGATGACGTAGGATGGGTTGCGCTGCGCTCCACCCATCCTACGCGGGCTAATACCCCTGCTATCTTGCCGCCCGCTAGCCCAATGCCGGGAACAATCCGTGTACACCGCTGGCAATAAATTCTACCGCGATGGCGGCGAGTATCAGTCCCATGAGCCGACTAAATACGTCTATGCCTATCTTGCCCAAACGTTGCTCTACCCAGGGCGCGATCAAAAAGGTTAACCAGACAGTTACGCTGAGTAAAATGATTATGAGGCTCATCATAAGGTAATGCTCGATACCGGAGGCTTTGTGTGCCTCCATTATCACCGCGCTGATGGAGCCGGGTCCCGCCAGCAGGGGGGTGGATAAAGGTACGATGGCTAGCGCTGAGGTTGAATCGCCATCAGTGCCGTCATTTTTGGCTGAAGTGGGTGTGTAGAGGACGCCATTCAACATTCTGATGGCCATCAACATCAGCAGAATGCCTCCCGCCACGCGAAAGGAGTGGATGCTGATGCCGAAGAATGCCAGCAACGGTTGGCCTATAAACAGCGCAACCAGCAAAATGGCGCACACCGTCAGCGATGCCAGGCGGCCGACACGGGCGCGCCTGTATGCCGTCATGCCTGCAGTGAACAGGATGATGATAGGAATAATCCCGATCGGATCAAGAATGGCGAACAGGCTGATAAAAATCTTGGTGTATTCAGTGAAATCCAGCATGGTGCTCCATTAAGAAAATGCAATGCAGAAAAAAGGGTTTGCCAAATTACACGGTTCAATCGCCCGAATCAAATTTACCGGATAATATTTTTTAAAATGAATGTAACCACTTCTTGTGGGACATTTATATCCAGCACCGGCAGCGGCAGCGGGACTTTATTATCCGTCACAATAGCGATGATGCGTGCGTCGGATGAAAACAGGTGCGGGTGGCCGCATTCCTGGCGATGCACTTCCAATTTCGGTATCGCGGCGTATTTGTAGCCCTCCACCAGCGCCAGGTCGCAGGGTGACAGCCGCGCGCACAGATCTTCCAATGTTGGCTCAGTTTCATGGCCGAGTTCATGTATCAATGCCCAGCGGTATGCGGAAGAAATAAGCACTTCGCTGGCACCTGCCTTGCGCTGGCGGTAGCTGTCTTTGCCCGGTTTGTCTATTTCGAAATCGTGATGGGCATGCTTGATGACGGCAATGCGCAGTCCTTGCGCGGTAAGCAAGGGGATAATTTTTTCCAGCAGCGTCGTTTTGCTGCTACCGGAATATCCGGCCAAGCCGAGCAGTTTCAGGTCAGGCATAGTTTCAATCCAGCCAGCAGTATCACGGCGCTGAGTATGCGCGTGATGGTTTTCATGTGCAATTTCCGGCTGCCCAGATAAGAACCTATCAGTCCGCCGAGCATGACGACCAAGCTCGACAGGACAAAGTGTTCGGGCAGGATGGCATTATGGCTGAGGTAGCCGGTTAACCCGGCCAGTGAGTTGACCAAAATAAAGGGCGCCGAGACAGCAGCCGCCTGTTTGGGATTGGCCCATTGCATCAGCAGCAACAAAGGTGTGAGGAAGATGCCGCCGCCGATGCCTAGCAATCCGGAAATAAAACCGATGGCCATGCCGATTACGGTGGGCAACGCCCAGTGCTTTATTGTTTTTGGCTGGTCGAAAGTGGTGCGCGGATAGAGCCGCAATGCCGCAAACAACAAGGCGATGCCGAGCAATATCTTGAACTGGGCGGCGGGTAGTTGGATGTAGCCACCCAGTAGCGCCAGTGGGGCGGAGGCGAGGGCGAAGGGCAGGAATAACGATTTGTTGAAATGCCCGGCGCGATAAAACTGGATGGTGGCGATCAGCGACACGATGATGTTCAGCCCCAGCGCCATCGGCTTGATCTCGTGCGGCGCCATGCCAAGCAGCGCCATGACGGCGATGTAACCCGACGCGCCGCCGTGCCCGGTGACGGAGTACAACATGGAAACAACCAGAAAGGCGGCTTCGAGCAGGATGAGGTTAGTGTCCGACATGGCCGTCAGATTTTTATTGCCCGTTTAATTTTGATGATGCTCGTTCCGGTGTAAACCAGGAAAGTTTTTCTCTCAGGCTGACCACGCCCCCCACAATTATCAGGGTCGGCGCATGGAGTTTTTCTGCCGCCGTTTTTTCTGGCAAGGTGGCCAGTGTGCCGCAAACGACACGCTGATTTTGTGTCGTCCCCTGTTGCACGATGGCAGCAGGGGTGGATGCCGGCAGGCCGTGTTGCACCAATTTTGCGCACAGCATCTCCAGCCCAGTCAGCCCCATGTATACCACGATGGTTTGTCTGGGGCGCGCCAGCATTTCCCAATCCAGATCTATACCGCCGTCTTGCAGATGTCCCGTTACAAATACACAGGACTGGGCATGATCGCGGTGCGTAAGCGGTATGCCGGCATAGGCCGCAACGCCGGATGCTGCGGTGATGCCCGGCACCACCTGAAAGCTGATCTTGTGCTGCGCCAGCGTTTCGATTTCTTCGCCGCCCCGCCCGAAAATGAACGGATCACCTCCCTTGAGGCGCAATACGCGCTTGCCCGCTTTGGCCAGCCTGACCAGAAGATCGTTAATGCTTTCCTGTGGCATGGTATGTTCGCCGCGCGATTTGCCCACGAAAATTCTTTCGGCATCGCGTCGCGTCATTTCCAGCACCGGCTTGGAAACCAGGTTGTCGTACAATATTACATCGGCTTTCTGCATTAAGCGCAATGCCCTGAAAGTCAGTAAATCCGGGTCGCCTGGACCTGCGCCCACCAGATATACTTCGCCGACTGCGTTTTGCTCCCCGCCATGCAGCATGTTGAGCAGCATCGCTTCGGCAGATTTTTCGTCGCCCGCAAAAATTTTTTCGGCAATCGGACCTTCCAGCACGTCTTCCCAGAATATCCGTCGCTTGTCAGGATTGCTGATTTGCGTCTTGATGGCCTGCCTGAATTTGGAGGAAAAAGCGGCCAGCTTCCCATAACCATGCGGGATCAGTGATTCCAGTTTGGCTCGCATCATCCTTGCCAGAACCGGGGCGGCACCTCCGGTGGAAAAAGTCACCATCAAGGGGGAGCGGTCGAGAATGGCCGGCATAATGAAGGTGCACAAAGCGGGGTTGTCCACTACGTTGACCGGAATGTTTCTGATTTTGGCTTGCCGTGAAATTTCTTCGTTGGTTGCAGTTTCATCAGTTGCCGCGATGACCAGCGTCATGTTAGTCAGGTGTGTAGCTTGGAACCGCTCGGCCACATATTTGATGTCAGCCAGGGCGGCCAGCGGTGGGCAAAGCTCGGGTGAAACGACGCTGACCTGCGCGCCCGACTTGAGCAATAGACCAACCTTTCTGTAGGCAACCTCCCCGCCGCCTACGACCAGACATTGTTTACCCTTGAGATCGAGAAAAATTGGCAGGTAATCCATGGTCCTAGCAAAAGAAAATGTCTACTGAGAGTTTAAACAAACAAGCAAATGTCGGTGTCGCCCGCAAATTCCAGGAATGTCGCAGCGCCGCCATACTCAATGTTGTCGATGAAGTCGCTGCGCTCGAAATCGAAAAGATCGACCGTCATCTGGCAGGCAGTAAATTTTACATCGGCCTCCAGACAAAGGGCGCGCAACTCTTCCAGCGATGCAACCCCTTTTTTCTTGAGTTTGGCCTTCATCATCATGGTCGCCATCGTTTCCATGCCGGGCAGAGCTTGCATCAGTACCGGGATGGGTATCGGCATCGGCATGGCCGGATTGGCCAGCGGGCTGATCTTGACGTCAGACAAGTCCTTGCGCAGCAGTTGCAAGCCGTAGAAAGTGAAAAATATCTGAACTTCATAGCCGAGGGCGGCGGCGGTCGAGGCGAGGATGAATGGCGGATAAGCCATATCCAGCGTTCCTTTGGTGGCAATGAGGGCCATTTTTTTCATGATTTTTCCTTAATTGAAGAGACGCCCATTATTTTTTCCGCATGAAAAATACATATGCTTCATTTTCTTCGGCGGAGGACACCAGTGCATTTCCGGTCTGATTCGCGAAAGCCTGCATATCCTTGATGGAACCCGGGTCGGTGGAAATTATTTTGAGTATCTGGCCGGATGTCATGTCGGCCAGCGACTTTTTTGTTTTCAGGATGGGCAGTGGGCAATTGAGGCCTCGAGTATCCAGTTCCTTGTCAAAATTCATGCTGTGTCTCCTTGAAAAAAATCTTCACTTGCCGGATTGGTAGATGGGCCGAACCGAGCCCTTCAGCTAATTTGTTCGGGGCTGCATTCCTGCCTTGCCAGAAGGTTTGCCCGGCACATCCCAGTCCATTCCTGCTACAATCAGCGCCGCAGTTTGGGTAGCTTGCTTCAGCGCGGCAATTTTGATGCAGTGTCTTGCTCTTCCCAGCATAATCGCTTTTCAGGATATGCGCATATCATAATTTTCCTCGTTGCATGAAAATCGCAAGGATGGGGATTCGTTTGGGGTAAGGCATGTAAAGGGCATCTCTATAAATCCAAACTCCGTCGCGATACTGCGTTGCTCAAGAAATTTTAACGCTTACATATCAAACATATGCGGCGCGCTAAAATTTCTTTCGCGCCTTGTCTCGCTTAGGATTTTGAATTTATAGAGGCGCCCTAAAGTGGAATAGCG
>VFLG01000031.1 GCA_009885195.1 Gallionellaceae bacterium | reverse complement strand
GATAGCTCGGTCAAATACAGTATCCACGGAAACAGCAGGCCAAAGCCTATAAGACCTTGCCGTCCCCCTTTCAACAGCAATTTCATTGCCAGCACCGGATAAGCGAGGAACAGGACAAAGCCCGGCAACTGGGGCCAGGACAAAAAGTGGGTGGGGAATGGCTGGCGTATGTCGATCGACATCCAGCCGATATAGGGAACGACCCAGAGCAGCAGGTATTTGAAGAACAGGTATCCTTGGGAAAGGACGCTCAGCAGGTAAGCGTTTGCTATATGGATATCCTCTTGCCGTTCGCTCATCTGAGCCAATATGTCAGCCGCACGAGGTTCATAGGCCGCGCCCAGCAGCCCCTTCGTTTGCAAGATGATCAGCGCGCCAATAACGAGATACAGGGAAAAGGGCAGCCACACTCTTTTTAGCAGGGTCAAGGACGGTTTATGCAGCAGCAAGGTCAGGGCGGCGGCCACACCGGGGAGCATGATGCTGTGTTCCTTTGAAAAGACCGCCAGAAAATAGAACAGCGCGGACAGGACAAACCACTTGGCTTTGTCCCGGGTCAAGCCTTCCATATAACAAAGGAGCGCCGCGATGCCGAACAGGGTCGCCATGATGATGCTGCGCTGGACGAGATAGGCCACGCCATACACGGCGGCGGGATGCAGCACAAACAGCAGAGCGGCCAGGAAAGCCGGCCAACGTGGTCGGGCGACCGCATCCTGCGGTTGTGTCGCGTCCAGCAGGCGAGAGAAGAACAGGAACAGCAGGATGCCGGTGAGCGCGTGTAGCCCCAGATTGCCCAGGCAATACCAGAACCAGTCATGGCCGACCAGCTTGTACGTCCAGCCGAACGAGGCGTAGGAAAACCATCTCAAGTCCAGATGGAACAATGAGGAGCCCAGCCGCTCCAGGTTGGCATCGGAAAAAAAATTCAGATCATCGAAAACCAGCGGATACTGCAGCGAGTGGCCGTACAGCAGGGCGGCGGCGAGGATCAGCAGGAGTGCAAAAAAATAACTGGTTTTGTTGGTCCCGGATGAAAGCGGTTGATGTTGAGAATCTTGAGTGGGCTTGCCGACAGCCACTGCAAGGCGCTTCTTTTTTTTTGGCAGAACCCATGCTTAAAGTTCCTCGAACCTGTTCGAGCCAGTATTGTATCGTAACAGTTGACCATGCACTAAATGGAAATACCGGACACTACCAATTTTGGCGTTTGGCGAATTTTCATTCGGAAAACAAAAAGGGCAAACCAAGCGGCTTGCCCCATAGTCTGTGCTAACGGGAGTCTAGTCTTTGTAGGCTTCGATCTCAAACTCCAGCTTGATCTCATCTCCCACGAGCGGAAGTGCATATGTCATGCCGAAGTCCGAGCGTTTGATCTGCGCGTTGGCGGTCGCGCTGCACCGTTCCTTCATGTCCGTCGGGCGAGTGTCACACTTGAAGTTATTGATGGTGAGGGTCACCGGCTTGGTCACGTCCAGCAGGGTAAGCTTGCCTTCCACGCTGGTCGGGGTGTCGTTGACAAATTGAATGGCACTTGATTGATAGCCGATCAGGGGATGTTTGGTGGTGTTGAGAAAGTTCGGTGAGCGCAAATTTTCGTCACGTTTGGCGTGATCGGTGTTGATAGCGCTTGCTTCGACGTCTATGCCCACCGCGCCGTTTTTGGCAACGCGATCCAGCGTCACCTTGCCGCTGATCTTGTCGAAGCGCCCATGCGTGGTCAAGAACAAAAAATGGCTGATGCTGAAGCGCAGGTCACTATGCTCAGGATCAATCGTGTATATCTCGGCAGCGCAGGTGGGAAACGGCAAGGTTGCGGCGAGCAGCATCGACCAGCAACAACGTTTAGGCATGGTGATCTGCTCGCCTTTCCGGATTGCAAGGAGGCTATGCCTCAGTCTTTGTAAGCTTCGATCTCGAATACCAGCTTGATGTCGTCCCCTGCGCCTGGCAGGCCGTACTTCATGCCGAAGTCCGAGCGCTTGATTTGCGCGCTGGCTGCCGCGCCGCACAGTTCTTTCTGGTTCATCGGGTTGGTGCCGCACTTGAAAGCGTCAATGCTGAGGGTGACCGGCTTGCTTACGCCCAGCAGGGTCAGGGTGCCTTCGACGCTGGAGGGGTTGTCGCCCTTGAATTTCACTTCGCTTGATTTATAAGTGACCGTGGGAAATTCGGCGGCGTTGAAGAAGTCCGGCCCGCTCAAATGCTCGTCGCGCTTGGTCCATCCGGTGCTGATGGAACCGGCATCGATAGCTATTTCTACCGTACCTTTCTTGGCGGCTCGATCCAGCGTCACTTTGCCGCTGCTTCTGTCGAAACGTCCCTGCATGGTGGAAAAACCGAGATGGCTGACGCTGAAGTGGGGGTAGGTGTGGGCCGGATCAATGGTGTAGGATTCCGCCGCGTGTGCGATCCCCGGTAAACTTGCGAACAGTAATACGGCAACGCAATTGCGGTTCAGCATGAATTTCTCCTTAAGGATTAAAACGGTGGCGCACCGGCCACGCGCCAGGTTAGATACACAGCGCCCGCCGCACACGCCAATGTGGCAACAGACAGCAGCAGCGATTGTACCCACAATGCCTGCTTTTCGGAAACCGGAATTTTGGCGGCCAGCGGAATCGCGGCCAGTGGCACCAAGGCATACCACGGCAGTCGTGTAGTCAGCACCGCAAGACCGGCGATCAGCCCGGTGATCAGTGACAGGGGCAGCGTATAGCTGCGGCCACAGGGCAATCGGCTATTGCTACTCATCTGGATCAACAGGTAAGCGCCCGCTGCTGCGCCCACAGCCAAGCCGAACTGACCGAGCAGGCCGGAGCCGCCGAACAGTGCGGCTCCTCCCGTTCCCAGTCCCAGCGCCATGCCTGCGTTCCCCGCGCGCACCGGTGCTTCATGCAGGCCATCCATCCAGTACACCAGCCAGCCGGTAAAAAGTGCGCAGCCGGCACCCCATTGCATGGCCACTTCCAAGGGTTGATGCCGCAATATCGGCAGGGCGACCCAGATCGCGGCAGAACCAGCCATCACGGCGAGGACGGGACGCCACAGCGGCCAATTAAACCAGGCCAGGGTGACACCGACCAGGCTGGAACTCACCCCTAGCCACACGATCTTGCGCGAGGCGGTGAGCGGCTCTATCGAAAAATTGCTGGCCAGATAAACGGTCACGGCAAATCCGGCGATGATGGCCAGCCCGCTCAAGCGCAGCCGCCGCAATAGCTCAGCCGCCAGCAGAGCGGCGACGAAGGGAGCGAGACCGCTTTGTATGGCGGGGTGGTTGAGCCATTCCTGCATTTAGGGCACCTCTTAAAATCCAGATTTTAGTTGCAGCATAACCTGAAGGTTAGCTTACACAGCAACTTCGTTGTATCCCAACTGCTGCGTTGCATAAAAAATTTCTTGCTTACATATAACACATATGCGGCGCTGCGAAATTTTTCCCGCGCCTTGCTGACGACTCCGCACGGGCTGCTTTTTGCCCGTAGCGGATCGGCGTCCCCTTGTGGGGCATTTGGGCGAACTCTGAATTTTTAGAGATACCCTTTTAATTCTCCTCGGGAAACTTTTTGTTTTTGGGGTGTTCAAAGCGCGGGCAAGTTTACCATTGCTGTACCGCCCCTTGAAATCTTCGCGGGTCACCCTAATATACAGACCTTGGCAATAGAGCTGCTTCCCGGCTTTATTTGATGTGCTTTTTTACCTAGTGGAGAAATAGTCATGAAACGTATTACCCTGTTTATCCTGACCAACATGGCGGTGCTTGTGGTCATCAGCGTCACCTTGCGCCTGCTCGGTGTGGACAAGGTGCTCGACCAGAGCGGCCAGATCAACTTTAATGCGCTGTTGACTATTTCCGTTGTGATCGGTTTTGCCGGTTCGATTATTTCGCTGTTCATGTCCAAGTGGTCGGCCAAGCGCATGGTCGGAGCGAAGGTAATCACTGACCCGACAGATCCGACCGAACGTTGGCTGGTGGACACGGTGGGCAAGCAGGCAAAAGCGGCGGGTATCGGTATGCCGGAAGTGGCAGTTTATGATGCGCCGGACGTCAATGCCTTTGCCACTGGCTGGAATCGGAATAACGCTTTAGTAGCGGTCAGCACCGGCCTGTTGCGCAACATGAGCAAGGATGAAATAGAGGCCGTGCTGGGGCACGAGATCAGCCACGTCGCCAACGGTGACATGATCACGCTGGCGCTGATCCAGGGCGTGGTGAATACCTTTGTCATTTTCTTCGCCAAATTGTTTGGCATTCTGGTAGATCGCGTACTGCTCAAGAATGACGGACGAAATGGCCGGGGCATCGGTGCCTTCGTCGCCGAGATGGTGGCGCAAGTGGTGCTGGGCGTACTGGCCAGCATGATCGTCAGATGGTTCTCGCGCCAGCGCGAGTTTCGGGCGGATGCGGGCGGCGCCAATCTGGCCGGGCGCAACAAGATGATAGCCGCGCTGGAGAAACTCAAGATGAACCATGAACAGACTGCGCTGCCAGAAAAGATGGCCGCCTTCGGCATCTCCGGCGGCGGCGGATTTTCCCGCTTATTCATGACCCACCCGCCGCTGGATGAGCGTATCGCGGCGTTGCGCGCGGGACAGTAAAAACTGTTGCTGAAACAAAAATCCTGTAGGGGCGCGATTCATCGCGCCCCGATCTATTCATGCACCGGCAGGGCGCGATGAATCGCGCCCCTACGATATTGCATTATTGATCGGGAAATGGAATAACAGGTGCTGTCATTGCTGGCCGCACACTATTCATGTCGCCATTATCCGTTGGTTCGTCAGGCATGTCGCTGTCCTCCCCGTTATCGAACTTTTCGCGCGGCGGGTCGCCGTCATACACCAAGCTTTTGCGGCGTTGCAGATAAGCATCGCGGATGAAGGCATAGCGGTCGATAGCGGCGGCTTCCTCCAATACTTTTTCCTGCTCCAACAGCCCGGCGCGGGTACTGATCACATTTGTCATATACACCTGGTTGCGCGTGGGGATGTGATCGATATGGCCTATCATGCCGGTCCGGCTGTCAGCATATAAGCCTACGCCGTCACGCACCGAGCTGGAACCGAAGAAAGGCAAGACAATATACGGCCCGCTACCGACCCCCCAATAACCCAGGGTCTGGCCGAAATCTTCGTTGTGTTTTTCCAGGCGGTCGGCAAAATTAAACAGTCCAAAAATGCCAAACGTCGAGTTGAACACGACGCGGCTACCATCGGATGCAGCCTGGGCAAATTTTAATTGCAGCAGGCTGTTCAGGGTGACGATGACATCATCCAGATTGGAAAAAAAGTTGGTCACCATGTTTTTCGCGGGCTCTGGCAGCACGGCGTTGTAGGCCTTCGCTACCGGCTTGACGATCGCCTTGTCCAGCGTGTCGTTGAATTTATAGATGCCACGGTTGACCGGCTCCAGCGGATCATTCGGATTGTAATGTCCGATCGACGCGCAACCGCTCAATACAAGGCTGGCAAGTAACAAATAAATTCTGGCTGCGGGCATGAATATCGGGAGGAGTTTGTTTTTTGCCATTATCCCGGAAATGGCGGGTGAATGCACACGGGAATGTGTTCCACTGCCATTTCCATGGCTAATTTTTATTTTGTAAACTTCGACCCGGAAGATTCCGGCTTGGCGGTGCGATCAGGTCGCTAATGTGGAACTGAAAATTGTTGTTTATGCGGTCGGCAAAATATTGTTTAAGGGTCATGCTCACCGGGCGGAAGGCAATTTCATCCCACGGAATATCTTGCTCTTCGAAAAGCTCTACTTCCAGGCTTTCCGCGCCGGGCGAAAAATCCAGATCGAGCAATTTGGCGCGGAACAGCAAATGTACCTGGTTGATGTCGGGCAGGTTGACCATCGAATACAGTTTGCCCAGCGCGACGCGGGCGTTGGCTTCTTCCAGCGTCTCGCGTATGGCCGCCTCGGTGGTGGTCTCGCCGTTTTCCATGAAGCCGGCGGGCAGTGTCCACAACCCGTGGCGCGGTTCGATAGCGCGGCGGCACAGCAGGATGCGGCCATCTTCCCATTCCGGAATGGAGCCGATGACCAGCTTGGGATTCTGGTAGTGGATGGTGGTGCAGAGTGTGCAGACGTGGCGTGGCCGATTGTCATCAGCAGGGATTTTTAATTCGACCGGGGAGCCACATTCAGAGCAGAATTTCATTTTATTTTCCGATCTACATCCAGAACTGCCACCATCTTTTCTTGTTTGCCGGGGATTCTTTGGTGCTTGGCCGGATGCCGTCCCTGGCGATGTTCAGGTCGAGCACGCGCTGTGCGTCATCGCGCAATTCCGTAATTCCCATCGCGTCATAAGCCTGCACCATGATTTGCAGCGCGTCGCGGGTGGATGCCGTGTGCGGGAACTCGGTCAACACACCATTGGCGCGGCTGGCGGCGGCGGTATACGCGCCACGGCGTAAATAATAACCGGCAACCTGGGTTTCGTGGCGTGCCAGTGAATTGGTCAAATACTGCATGCGCAGCCTGGAATCGGTCGCATATTTGCTGTTGGGGAAACGCGTGATCAGATCCCTGAATGCATCGAAGGCTGCGCGCGCTTCCCTGGGATCACGCTCGGACAAGTCCGGTTGCGTCAAATTGCCAAGCAGGCCGAGTTCTTCGTTAAAGTTGATCAGGCCTTTCAGGTAATAGGCATAATCCACATGCGAGTTGTTCGGGTATTGCTTGATGAAGCGGTCCACTTCGGAAAGTGCCGAATCGGGTTCATCATGTTTGTAGTAAGCATAGGCCATTTCCAACTGTGCCTGCTGTGCATAGCGACCGTAGGGATAGCGGGATTGCAGGGTCTCGAATAATTTAATGGCTTTGTCGTAGCTGACATTGTCCATCTGCACCATGGCCATGGCGTAGAGCTCCTCAGCAGTCTTGCCTTTCAAGGCATCTTTGTCAGATAAAGAGCTGCAAGCAGTTAGCGTGAACAGCAGAATTAAAGTTACACTATGGCGCATGATGAAATCCGAAAAATTATCTGTTAATTATAACAAGGTTAGGCGTGACGATTCCTCAAGTTCGCAAGAACTTAGAGGATCGCCTACTTTTAGTGAATCTGCTACGCGACAAATCGCGTGTGCCAAAGGTAGGCAATCCGCTATTCAGCAAGCTGAATGCGGAATTGACACTGGAGTTGACACTACCGCAAACCCCGATGCTCCCGGTCCACTCGTGTTCAAAGTACCTGGTGCATGCGCGGGCATGCGCCTCGACCAGGCATTGGCCAAGCTATTGCCGGAGTATTCGCGCAGCCGCCTGCAAGACTGGGTGGCACAGGGGCAGGTCAAGGTGGATGGCGCGTCGGCCACCATCAAACAAAAAATGTGGGGTGGCGAAGCGATCGCAGTCGTGCCGCAGTCGCATCCCGCCGAGCAGCCGTATCAGGCCGAGGACATCGCGCTGAACGTGGTGTTTGAAGACGACAGCATCCTCATCATCAACAAACCGGCCGGGCTGGTGGTGCACCCCGGCAGCGGCAACTGGGAAGGCACCCTGCTCAACGCCCTGTTGCATCACGCGCCGCAGCTTGCAGAAATTCCGCGCGCCGGCATAGTGCATAGACTGGACAAAGACACCAGCGGCCTGCTGGTGGTGGCGAAAACGCTTACCGCGCAAACCGCCCTGGTGCGCCAGTTGCAGGCGCGCACCGTGCAGCGCGAATATTACGCGCTGGTGTTTGGCGAAGTGCTGCGCGCGGGCACCGTGGATGCACCCATGGATCGCCATCCCACCCAGCGCACCAAGATGGCGGTGGTCGAGGGGGGCAAGCCTGCCACCACGCATTACACCGTGGCCGAGCGCTTCACCGGCTGCACCTTGCTGCGCTGCAAACTGGAAACCGGCCGCACCCACCAGATTCGCGTGCATCTTGCTTCCATCCGCCATCCTTTGGTCGGCGACAGCATTTACATTAAGGGTGCGCAGAAATGTCCGCCGCAACTGCGCCCCACTCTTGCCGCGTTCCCGCGCCAGGCTCTGCACGCGGCGCAACTCGGGCTGGAACATCCGGTAACGGGCGAATGGCTGGAATGGCAGGCACTCTTGCCAGACGATATGGCGCAACTGCTTAAACAGATACGCGCAGCAAATGCTTCTCTCCCGCAAGCGGGTGATGAATAGGGGAGAGGGTCTGTGAACATCCTAATCCCCGAATGGCCCGCACCCCAAAATGTAAAGGCGTTGCAAACCACGCGTCTTGGCGGCGTGAGTGGTGCTCCCTACGATAGCCTCAACCTTGGCGACCATGTCGGCGATGCGCCGCTGGCGGTTGAGCGCAATCGCATGTTGCTGGAGCCCTTGCTGCCGAGCGAGCCGGTATGGCTCAAGCAAGTGCATGGTGTGGCGGTGGCCGATGCAGCGCAGGCCACATGCTGGCCGGAGGCGGATGCCTGCGTGTCGGCGCATCCCGGTGCGGTATGCGTGGTGATGACAGCGGATTGTTTGCCCGTGTTGCTGTGCGATCAGAAAGGCAGTGTGGTCGGCGCGGCGCATGCCGGCTGGCGCGGATTATGCGACGGCGTGATAGAGCAAACCGCGCACGCGATGAAGGTGCCGCCCGCTACCCTGATGGCATGGCTAGGCCCGGCCATAGGCGCGCAGGCGTTCGAGGTGGGTGATGAAGTACGCGCAGAATTTGTCGCCAGACAGCCCGAGGCTGTTGCTGCCTTCGTGCAGGGTGCGCCTGGAAAGTGGTTGGCTGATATTTATCAGCTCGCGCATCTGCGTTTGAATGCGCTCGGCATCACGCGCATCTATGGTGGCAGGCTGTGTACCTATACCGACCGCGCGCGCTTTTTCTCCTACCGGCGCGATGGTGTGACGGGGCGCATGGGGACGTTTATCTGGCTGGCGGAGTCTCTATAGAGGATTTATTCTGTCTCGCAATAGAAACAGAATAAATGTGTATTTACGCGTCATCACCAACTGAAAACGTGACTTGCCCTCTGTAGAGATTGCAAGCACGAATATATTCGAGGAACTTCAAGCATGGGCTCAGCCAAAAAGAAACGCCCCGCAGCGGCTGCCGACAAGCCCGCCCCCGATCATCAACATCGGCCCGTTACATCCAGGACAAATTATTATCTCGCATTCCTGCTGGTCATCGCGACCGCCCTGCTGTACGGCCACTCACTATGGAACCCGCTGGTTTTCGATGATCTGCATGTTTTTGTCGATGCCAATCTGAAGAGGCTGGGGTCCTCACTGTTCCATCTGGACTTGAGATGGTTTTCCTACGCCTCGTTCGGCTGGACGTATAACTTATTCGGCTTGGACTGGTTCTGGTATCGCCTAGGCAATCTGGCCTTACACGCGCTCACCGGCATCCTGCTGTTCGTGTTCTTCTCTCGCCTGCTGGACGCGACACAACCGCAGGATGCGGTCGCCCGGCCACATTGGCCGGCTTTCTTCGCCGCCCTGGTGTTTGTGCTGCACCCCGCCGCCGTGTATGGCGTGACCTATCTCGTCCAACGCAGCATCCTCATGGCGACCCTGTTCGGCATCACGGCGCTCCTTTGTTATATGGAAGGCTTGAGCCGGGATCGTGCCAGGTGGTTCGTTCTGTCCGCCCTGTTCTATTTTCTGGCGGTCTTTTCCAAAGAGCACAGCATCATGATTCCCGGTGTGGCTGTCGCCCTCACCTTGCTGCTGCATAAACCTTCGCTTGCCCTGATAAGAAGAGTGTGGCTGCCCTTTTCCCTTTATCTGGTGATTGGCGCGCTGATCATCTTGCAAACGAAGGGGCTGCTGGGCGCGGCCTATGAACCTCGTGCGGCTAACATATTGGCTCGGATGAGCGAGCAGCAGGATATCCATATAGCCAATGCCTACTCACTGAGCGTCCTTACCCAAGGATACCTGTTCTTCAAATATCTCCTGCTGTGGATCGTTCCCTACACCGGCTGGATGTCGGTCGATATCAGCCAGCCGTTCGCCACCCGCTTCCTGTCCTGGCCGGAGTTGCCGGGCTTTATCCTGTTCCTCGCTTATCCGCTGCTGGCGGTGAAATTGCTGTTGAAGGGGGGGCGGCAGGGTCTGCTGGGGTTTGGCCTGATGTTTCCGTGGATACTCTATTTGACGGAACTGGCCTCGGTCAGGATTCAGGAGCCTTTTGTGCTGTACCGCAGTTATCTGTGGATGAGCGGACTGCCCATCGTCCTGTTCGGTTTTATGGGCGCCACCCCCAAGAAACACGTCCCTGTCCTGCTGGCCGCATGTTGCCTGGTGCTGGCCGGGCTGGCCTGGAACAGGCTGGATACATTTTCCGACAATATCAAGACGTGGTCTGATGCGATCGACAAATACTGGGGTGATAACCTGCTTCGCGCAGAAAGGGCTTATAACAACCGCGGCACTGCTTACTATGAACTGGGGCAGATCCAAAGGGCGCAGGAAGATTTTATGAAAGCCGCCACCCTCAACCCAGGGTACGAAGCTCCCCACTTCAATCTCGGCGCTATCAATCTTGAGCTTAAAAATTTTCAGACGGCGCTGCAAAACTATAATACAGGAATCGAGTTGAAGCCAGATGATGTAAAGGCTCGCATCAACCGCAGCACCATTTTTCTACAAATGGGGCGGTATGCCGATGCGCTGAATGATTGTGAATATGCGCTGCGACTGGATGCACAAAATACAGACGCTTACTTGAATTGCAGCGTTGCCCATTCCCATATGGGAAAAACGCAAGAAGCGTTGCGCTATCTGGATGACGTCTTACGCATTGACCAAAAAAATGCCATCGCTTACTACAACCGCGGGTTTATCCATAACGCTATGGGTCACTATCAGAATGCCCTGCAAGACTACGGCAGGGCGATAGAACTCAACCCGGATTATGTTGATGCCTACGTACAACGCGGCGGGCTGTATATGACCACTAAACGCCTGCCGCAGGCGATACTGGAGTTTGACCGGGCTGTTCAACTCAGTCCAGGGAATCCACTATTTTACTTAAATCGCGGTGCTGTCAATTTTAACCTGGGTAAATTTCAGGAAGCTCTGAACGATGCTGACAAAGCACTCAGCCTGTATGACAGAACACTCAGACTGGATGCCGATTACAATAAAATACTGTTGTATCGTGGATTCGCTCTGAGCATGCTGAACAGAAAAAATGAGGCGATGGAAAGCTTCCGCAGAAGCTGTGAAGCCGGAAACACGGAAGCTTGCAAACAATTACATTAGGGATAATTCTGTTTCAACGCGCGATCCACAACGGCGGCTCATCCATCAGCGCAATCTGCTCACGCAATTCGAGAATACGATCCTGCCAATAGTGCTGTGGTTTAAATCGCCGCATAAGGTATGATTCGGGGTGGAGATGCGCTACACCAAGCCACTCAACTGTTGCACTTCGAACTTTATTCGCCAACTGTTTCCTTATTTGCTGACTTGGGAGCGATCCCGGAACTACCCATGGAAAAGAATGCTATGACCATTCAAGGCTACTTGTTATATTGCTTCGGCGTGTTGCTGCTTGCATTTCTGCCGCACTCTGCGGTAGCCGACGAAGTCCGGATGAAAAACGGCGATCGGCTCACCGGCGAAATTGTCAGGATGGAAAAAGATCTTCTTATTTTTAAGTCAGCCTATGCAGAGGAGAAGCTGGGTATCTCCTGGATAGAGGTCGACTGCATCATCTCCGAACGCACCCTGCCCACAGAGTTGAAGGACAACGAATTTCTCATCGGCAGGATCAGTTGCCCGGAGAGCGGAATGATCCAAATCGAGAGTGCGCTCCTCGGCCAATCAATGCCTATGCCATTGAATCAACTGCGGTCGGTCAATCCGTCAACCTACTCCGGGATTTTCAATCTCGGTGGCAGCCTCAACAGCGGCAACACCGACACCAGAGCACTGAATGTCGCAACCCGCTTTCAGGTAAGGACACGGAAGCACCGCTTCACCGTCGAAGGGAAATACAATTACAGCGAGGCCAACAGGGAAGCGACCGCCCGCAATTCCTCAGGGAGCCTGAAGTACGACTTTTTTGCCCGCGAAAAGGTTTACTCCTACGCCCAGTCTCTCACCGAGCAAGACTCCTTCGCCAACCTCAATCTCCGCAACACCGAGGGTCTCGGCATGGGGTATCAGTTCTATGACACCAGGCAGCACAACCTCTTCGCCGAGGCAGGTGTTTCCTACTTCAACGAGGACGTGATGATCGGCGAGGACAAGCGTACCGCAGCAGGCCGCTGGGCGGCAGGACTCGAGTGGGAAGCCGTGCCGAAGCGGCTCAAGCTATTCCATCGCCAGGAAGGGTACTACAGTTTTAGCGTCAATTCCGTCGTTCTGCGGACGGAACAAGGTCTTCGCATCCCGCTCATCGACAATGTCTCCGCCAATTTAGAGGTTGATTATCGCTTCAACACATCTCCCGAAGCGGGCAAGAAAAAATCTGACCTGAATCTGATCATCGGGGTGTCCTATGTGTACGCCTACTGGTGAATCGAAGCATGTAGGATGCCCTACACTGGCTATATCCGGGCTATGCCACTCTGTCCCGAACACATATCGGGGAGCGAGATTTTGTTGGGTTAGCAGCTTCATGGTTCGACAAACTCACCGCCGACGGACGTAACCCAACATTGCACCGAAATCTCAACAACTCACACAGCGCTGTTGCATGGACAAGTTGTCGAGCTCATAGCCATAAATCTTGATCATCCAAATGTCACATGATGGGTTACGGTGCAAAATATGCACCTAATCCACCCTTGTATCTATGCCTGCCACAGCGGCGGCTCGTCCATCAGTGCGATCTGCTCGCGCAGTTCCAGAATGCGATCCTGCCAATAGCGTTGTGTGTTGAACCACGGGAAGGCTTGCTTGAAGGCGGGATCATCCCAGCGCTGCGCGAGCCACGCAGAGTAATGGATCAGCCGCAGGGTGCGCAGCGCTTCAATCAGGTGCAATTCACGTTCATCGAATTCATAAAAATTTTCATACCCCGCCAGCACGTCGCTCAATTGCCGCACCATGTCGGCGCGCTCGCCCGACAGCAGCATCCACAAGTCCTGCACCGCCGGCCCCATGCGGCTGTCGTCGAAATCAACGAAGTGCGGGCCATCATCCGTCCACAGCACGTTGCCTGCGTGGCAATCGCCGTGCAGGCGCAGCGTTCGCACCTCGCCCGCGCGATCAAAGCAGTGGCGCGCCCCAATCAGCGCCTGTTCTGCCACGCTGCTGTAGGCGGCATGGAGATCAGCCGGAATAAAATCATGCGCCCATAGATAATCACGCGGCGCGATGCCAAATGTTTGGATGTTCAGTTCGGGGCGGTGTTGGAACGGCTTGAGCGCGCCGATGGCGTGGATGCGCCCGAGGAAGCGCCCCATCCATTCCAGCGTGTGGCGATCTTCCAGTTCGGGCGCGCGCCCGCCGTGCTTGGGGAAAACAGAAAAGCGAAATCCATCGAAACTGTGCAGCGTTTTCCCATCCAGCACCAACGCTGGCACAACCGGAATTTCGCGCTCGACCAGTTCCTGCACGAAAGCATGTTCTTCCAGTATGGCGGCATCGGTCCAGCGCGCGGGACGATAGAATTTCGCCACCACAGGCGCGCCCTCTTCCATGCCAATTTGATAGACGCGGTTTTCGTAGCTGTTAAGCGCCAGCAGGCGGCCATCGCTGCGCAAGCCGAGGCTCTCCAGCGCGTTCAGCACGCAATCGGGGGTGAGCGTAGCGTAGGTCGACGGCGTAATGGGAGACACTTACTTACCTTATTTTTTTGCCGCTACCGGACTATCTTTAATCAGCCCCAACTCATCCCAACCTGCATGACCCAGCTTGCGTAGCGTCTCAATATTTTTGTCGAATATTTTATCGGCCTCGGGATAGGCCGACACCGCTAGCACCATGCTGCTTTCTCGCAGCAGGTGCAGCGTGGGGTAGGGCGCACGGTTGGTGAAATTTTCGATATCGTCCGGCTGAGTATCGGCAAATTGATACTGCGGATGAAAGCTGGCTACTTGCAGTATGCCTTCCAGTTCCATATCTTCCAGCGCCGCATCGACCACATCGAGAAAATCGTTGTAGTCGAGGAAATCGGTGAGTACGCCGGGATGGATCAGCAAGGTCGTGTCAATTTTTTCTGACGGTGTTTCCGCCAGAAATTCCAGTTCTCTCATAAGATCGCTAAGCAATTCTTCATGCGTGGTTGCGCTGCTCACCGCATAGCGTATCTGTTTTTTGACATGCACTGCCTTGGCGAACGGGCACAGATTCAGGCCGATCACCGCACGTTCCAGCCACGTTTGCGTGGCGGCGATGATGGTTTCGTTTGTTGCGCTGCTCATTAACGACCCCGCCCACCGGAGCGGTGCAATGCTGGTGCGCGCGCAGCAGGCTTGCCCGCAGCGCCACCGCGCCCAGCACCGCCGCCCGCGCGCGAACCCGGCTGGCTCCGACCTTGACCCCGGCCACCGCCTTGACCGCGATTCTGGCCATTTAAAATAGGCTCGGCCTTGATGCGCGGATCGGGTTCGAAGCCGGGTATCTGCACCACCGGAATTTCGTTCTTGGTCAAACGCTCGATGTCGTTCAGCAATTTGTGTTCATCCACGCACACTAGCGAACTCGCTTCACCTTCGCTGCCGGCACGGCCGGTGCGGCCAATGCGATGGACATAATCTTCCGGCACATTGGGCAATTCAAAATTCACGACATGCGGCAGTTCGATGATGTCGATGCCGCGCGCGGCGATGTCGGTCGCCACCAGCACTTGCAGTTTGCCGGTTTTGAATTCCGCCAACGCGCGCGTGCGCGCAGCCTGGCTTTTGTTGCCGTGAATGGCCAGCGATGAAATGCCGTCCTTATCCAGCTGTTCGGCCAGCCGGTTGGCGCCATGTTTGGTGCGGGTGAACACCAGCACCTGAAACCAGTTGCGCTCCTTAATCAGATGAGCAAGCAATTCGCGCTTTCTTTCACGATCCACCGGATACACTTTTTGCGTGATCAATTCGGCCGTGGCATTTTGGCGGGCGACTTCGATCATCGCCGGTTTGTTGAGCAGCCCATCGGCCAACAGCTTAATCTCCGCCGAGAAGGTGGCAGAGAACAACAGGTTCTGCCGCTGCCTGGGCAACACGGCCAGAATTTTCTTGATGTCGCGGATGAAGCCCATATCCAGCATGCGATCGGCTTCGTCCAGCACCAGAATTTCTACATGCGACAAATCCACTGTTTTTTGTTGCAAGTGATCGAGCAGGCGGCCAGGGGTGGCGACCAGAATATCCACCCTGCTTTTCAGGCGGTTGATTTGGGGATTGATGTTGACCCCGCCTATCATCGTCATCGAATTGAGCTTCAGATATTTGCCATAATCACGCACGCTTTCTTCCACCTGCGCGGCCAGCTCGCGTGTCGGGATAAGAACCAGCGCGCGGATTGGCGCCTTGCCGATGGTGTGCTTGGCAGAAGCAGTCAGTCGTTGCAGGATGGGCAGGGTAAAACCGGCGGTCTTGCCGGTGCCGGTCTGCGCACCGGCCAGCAGATCGCCACCGGACAGCACGGCGGGAATCGCCTGCGCCTGGATAGGGGTGGGTTCAGTGTAACCACGCTCGGTAACGGCGCGGACGAGTTCATCGGACAAGCCGAGAGCAGCAAAAGTCATAATTATTCCTGGATAAAAATCGGCCTGTCGCCTTTGCGGGCGCCAGTCTTAGGCAGATAGAGGGGTTGCAAAAACCAATATGGCGCACGGCAAGAAGACTGGAACAAATGCCGCTGGGGTGCATTGTAACAGAGCATGGGGTGTGGTGCAGTTTGTTCTGGTGCAGTTTGTTCTTAATTGATTGTGTAAAAGGTGATAATATCCACACATTCAAAAGCCCCGAATCAATCTCTAAAATATCAGCGCCAAAAAAGCTCGTGAATTCCACAACGATTAAATATTCAACTTCCCTTTTTGCCCTGATGCTGGCGGCATTGTTGTGCTTGCCCGCCACGGGTCTGGCGTATGAAGGTGAAATTCTGCTGTTCCCGACCGTTGCCGGCCTGCATCGGAACAACCCCATAGCAGATCACCCGCAAGACGAGATTGAGCCATCACTTGACGCCTTCTATTCTGCCAGCCATGGGCGACTGCGCTTTCTTGCAGAATTTTTTATGACTCCAGATGAAAAAGAGATGGAACGAATGCAGATCGGCTGGTTGCCGACCCAATCCACCACGATGTGGCTGGGTCGTTTTCATAATCCCCTGGGCTACTGGAATACCGAGTTTCACCACGGCAACTATCTGACGACCGCCATCACCAGGCCTGGCATTATTGCCTTTGAGGATAATGGCGGAAGCATGTTGCCGATGCATATAAGCGGACTGCTGCTGGAGGAAACAGCCGACGCCCCGATAAATTACTCTGTGGCCCTGGGCGTTGGCCCCACGCTCGGGATAACGGGTCTTATGCCCATAGATATTCTGAATCCAACAGACAGGCATGGCAGGCTCGCAGCCAGTGCCAAGCTTGCCTACCGGCCCGTGGCCGGAAGCTTGGACGAAGTCGGTATTTTCGCCGCACACACCTCCATCCCTACAGAAAATCCTTCCATGTCTATGGGCATCACCAAGGTCACGCAGACCCTGGTCGGCGCGGATCTCAATCGGGAATTTGGCAATCTGCGTTTGATGGGCGAACTGTATATCGTGCACAACCGCATCGAGCCACACCCTGCTATGGGAAACCAGACTTTCACCAGCGGCTACCTGCAAGCCGAATATTCAATACAGCCCGAGTGGACTCTGTTTGGTCGGGTGGAGGACACAGCCGATGCAAATGACGATCCCTATCTGAACCTCCGCCCTAACTTTATTAAATCCCGTACCCTGGCGGGTGCGCGCTACGAACTCAGTCACAATCAGGCGCTCAAGCTCGAACTATCGCATAGCAAACAACAAGACAAACCACAGTTCAACCAGCTGGCCATGGAATGGAGCGCAGTTTTCCCATGAAGCGTAGTTTACTAGCACTGTCATTCTGCCTGCTATGGAGCCAGGCAGCCCTTCCTTCAGGACTGATCAAGAAGCCGGATATGGTGCTGGTAGCCAGCGTTGAGTCCACGCTCGGCCCGTTGTCGGTGGAGGAGGTGCGCAAGCTATATTTGGGCGAGACGCTGCTCGGCAACGGGCAGACCATCAAGCCTTTGCTCAATTATTCGGATGGTTATTTGCAGGAATTGTTCATGCACAAGGTGTTGTTCATGAACACTACCACCTATGAACACCATATTCTTTCCCGGGTATTTCGTGTGGGTGGTAACCGCCCGAAAGTGTACACCGGCCTGCACAAACTACTCGGCGCGCTTACAGCCGATCCGAACACCATCACTTACATGTACATCGACGAGGCTGGCGTCCACCCTGACCTGAAAGTGCTCAGCATTTTATGGGCAGATCGGGATTGGCCGACTCACAATAAATAAGGGCTGGTGAAATTGAAACGCATGCTTACTGTCATATTTCTTCGGCACTGTATGTCACATGCAGAGAGTGCGTCGCTCCCGGCGCGACGCTAACCACGTTATTAACCGCATTGGCGCTTTCCACGCAGACCATGCCGCGATAACCGGTATCGCTACCGAAGTCGCCCATCTTGGCCGCCTTTTCGACCCACGGATTCCACACCACGGTGGAGCGGCTGCCGCGCTTGGCGATACGGATGCGGCGCTTCAAACCTAAGTCTTCAATCAGGCAATCCGCTGCGGTATCAATGTAGATTCTGTCCACTTCGGAAGTGATCTGAATCGCGCCTTGCTGTGTCCTGCTTTGCGCAACACCCACCTTATCCAGATAAGTACAGCCTTCCAGGCCGGTGATGCGCATATCGCTTACATCGCTGATAGCGAAATAAGTGTGCAACGCCTCACCTATTTCGAACGGTGTATTGCCGGTGTTTTCGGTGGCCAGTTCCACGGTTAATGCCTTGCCTACAGTCACTATGTTGCGTGTGCGGCAGGCGTGCGGCCACTGCGCAGAGGGTATCGAGCTGTGCGGCAATTCAAAAGTAATGCGCGTACTGCCATCTGCTAATGCTTCTGTGGAAACAACTTGCCACGGCACGGTGCGCGCAAATCCGTGCCCGGAAAAACTGCTCTCGCTGGCATGCGCGCCGAACCACGGCCAGCAAATGGGCACACCGCCCCGTATGGATTTCCCTTGCACCAGCTTGGCTGCCGGGCTGAGCCAGATAACCGGTTG
Source organism: Gallionellaceae bacterium (assembly GCA_009885195.1). Taxonomy (GTDB): domain Bacteria; phylum Pseudomonadota; class Gammaproteobacteria; order Burkholderiales; family Gallionellaceae; genus Nitrotoga. Next base: position 38,622 of record VFLG01000031.1, on the reverse strand, counting down.
CTCGCCTGCGGGTTGAAAAGTCATGATGTGCGCGCCTTGCAGCGCGATGCTGGCCTGTGCGTGTTGGTTATTAATGCGCGCAATGACCAGACCGCCCGCATCCTGCGCAAACTCAAGCTGTCCGGCGATGCCAAATTTCTGGTTAAGCGTGGCGCTGTCTACCTGATTCATGTTTACTCCTTATGTTGGTTTTGTTGAATAGTGTTTAGCCTTGCCCAAATGCGGCGCTTGAGAAAATAAAGCAGCGTAGTCAGCAGCAGCAGATAGCCGATGACATAATAGCCCAGAGTTTGGCGTTCCTGTGCGTGCGGGTCGGCAGCCCACACCAAAAATGAGGTCACGTCACGCGCCTTTTGTTCGAGCAGCGCGCGTTGCGCGGCATCGGTCACACCAGCGATACCCAGTGCATCCGGCATTTTCGTGCCGGGAAAATAATGGTTGGTCATCATGCCGTCGGGGGCGGCGTAAAACCCGAGCAAGAATGAGTAAACATAATTTTCCCCACCCTCTCGCGCCTTGGCTATCAAACTGAGATCCGGCGGTACCGCGCCAAACGCCAGCAGCGCCGAATCCACAGTCATTTTACTGGCAATTACCGATCCCATCGGACTGTCACCCCGCCAGGCTTGCACTTTGTCTTTGGCAAAACCCAAACCGGCCAAATCACGGAAGCGGATATATTTCAGGCTGTGGCAGACCGTGCAAGTATCAATCACCGTATCCGCCCCGCGTTCCAATGCCGGCAGGTCAACACTCACTTCGACCTTGTTCAGCGCCATCCCGGCAGCATAAGCGCCGCCCACAAGCCAAAATAGCATGCACGCGCTCAGCAACTTCATCGCGATTCTCATTTGCGCAACCATTTCTCGCGCGGCGGACGCTGCTCAAACAATGCTTGCAACTCGGGCGGCAAACCACGGGCGCGCAACCATCTGTCCTCGGCCTTGGAAACAAAGGGCAGCAGAATAAAAGTAGCAAAATAAATGAAGGTGGCTATCTGCCCCAATGGCACTAAAAAACCGATCGGCGCCTGGGAACCCACATAACCCAGCACCAGCACATCCACGATGAACACATAGAACATGACGCGAAACACCGGACGGTAATGCGCACCGCCGGGAATGCTTGAACGGTCGGCAAAGGGCAGGACGGCGAATATCACGACCGACAGCGCCATCGCCACCACCCCGCCCAACATGTCTGGAATCGCCCGCAAGATTGCGTAGAACGGCAGGAAGTACCATTCAGGCTCTATATGCAGCGGCGTTACCAACGGGTTGGCGGGGATGTAGTTGTTTGGCTCGATGAACAGATGCGGGAGAAAAAATACGAACACACAAAATATGATGAGATAGATGCCCAAGCCGAAAAAATCCTTGGACGTGTAGTAGGGGTGAAAAGGAATATTGTCCTTGGCCGCAAGGTTGATGCCAGACGGGTTGCTGCTTTTCACGGTATGCAGCGCAACCATGTGAATCACCACCATCGCAACAATCAGGAACGGGAACAAATAGTGCAAGGCATAAAAGCGGGTCAGGGTTGCATCTCCCACGGCAAAATCCCCGCGCAGCCACAACACCACCCGGTCACCGATCAAAGGGGTCGCGCCGAACAGATTGGTGATGACCTCCGCCCCCCAGTAGGACATTTGCCCCCAAGGCAACAGATAACCCATAAAAGCACTGGCCATGATCAACAGCATCAGCAGCTGACCTGTCCACCACAGCAACTCGCGCGGGGCGCGGTAGGAGCCGTAATACAGCGTGCGCGCCATATGAATATAGATCACCACAAAGAAGGCAGAGGCACCGGTGGAATGAAGATAGCGCAGCAGCCAGCCATATTTGATATCGCGCATGATGTGTTGCACCGAGTCGAACGCCAGGTTCACATCCGCCTTGTAATGCATCGCCAGAAAAATGCCGGTGGCGATTTGCAGCACCAGCACAAAGCCCGCCAGAAACCCGAAATTCCACCAGTAACTCAAGTTGCGCGGAGTCGGGTAATCGGTCAGCTCGCGCTTGACGAAGCTGGTCAGCGGAAAGCGCTGGTCTATCCAGCCTATCACCCGGCTCAGCATGATGCGGCCACCACGTTATGCCTCGCCAATCACAATTTTATCGCTGGCTACAAATTTGTAAGGAGGAACCAGCAGGTTCGTGGGAGCCGGGCCGCGCATGACCCGGCCGCTGTTGTCATACACGCTGCCATGACAGGGACACAACCAGCCCTCATTATTTTGCGAAGGGATACAGCCGAGGTGCGTGCACAGTCCAACCACGACCAGCCATTGCGGCTGATGGGTGCGCGCGCGATCATCCTGCGGATCGATTCCCCCTTGTGTTAATTGCATGGCAGCAACCTGTTGCGGCGTGCGATGCCTGATGAAAATGGGCTTCCCCGCCCACGAGACGGTCAGCGACTCACCCGGCTGAATGGCGGCAAGATTTGCTTCCGCCGTGCCTTGCTCCAACACGTCCGTGCCGGGATTCATGCTGCTGATAAACGGCCAGCACGCAGCCGCCACCCCCGCCGCGCCGACCGCCACCGTCGCCTGCTCCAGAAAGTCACGGCGCTCCGGGCTAGCTAATTGTTTGCTTTCTGACATACGATAGTCACCATCAATAGCAAAAAATCAATTGTACTTTAGGGGACCACAAAAAATTCAGAGTTCGCCCAAATGCAAGGCGCGGGAAAAATTTCGCAGCGCCGCATATGGGTTATATGTAAGCAAGAAATTTTTCCCGCAACGCAGCAGTTGGGATGGAATCTGGATTTTTAAACATTGAAGCGAAAGTGCATCACATCCCCATCCCGCACCACGTAATCCTTGCCTTCCAAACGCATTTTACCTTTTTCCTTGGCGCCGGCCTCGCCCTTGCAGGCGATGAAATCATCATAGCTGATCACTTCGGCGCGGATGAAACCATGCTCGAAATCATTGTGAATGACGCCTGCCGCCTGCGGGGCGGTGTCGCCGACATGGATGGTCCAGGCGCGCACTTCTTTCACGCCCGCAGTGAAATAGGTTTGCAGGCCCAGCAGTTTATAGGCCACGCGGATCAGGCGATTCAAACCGGGCTCTTCGAGGCCGACATCGGCCAGGAATTCCTTTTTGTCCTCATCGGAAAGTTCGGAAATTTCCGACTCCAGCGCCGCGCAGATCGCCACGACCGGCGCGCCTTCGGCTGCCGCGAATTGTTCCAGCCGCGCCAGCAGCGGATTGTCCTTAAAACCCCTTTCCGCCACGTTGGCGACATACATCGCGGGCTTGATGGTGAGCAGGCATAGCGGCTTGAGCAAGGCAATTTGCTCCTTATCCAGCTTCATCATGCGCGCGGGCTTGCCTTCATTCAGATGCGCCGCGACCCGCTCCAGCAGCTCGCTTAATTTGGCCGCCTCTTTGTCACCCGAGCGACCGAGCTTGTTATTGCGCAACTGCGCTTTCTCTACCGTTGCCAGATCGGCCAGTGCCAGTTCGGTGACAATGGTTTCAACGTCTGAAATCGGATCGACTTTACCCGCCACGTGTATCACGTTGTCATCCTCGAAGCAGCGCACCACATTCAGGATGCCGTCCGTTTCGCGGATGTTGGCGAGGAACTGATTGCCCAGCCCTTCGCCCTTGGATGCGCCCGCGACCAGTCCGGCGATGTCCACAAACTCGGTAATTGCGGGTTGTATTTTCTGCGGCTTGACAATATCGGCCAGCGCCGCCATGCGCGCATCCGGCACTTCCACGATGCCGACGTTGGGCTCGATGGTGCAGAACGGATAGTTCTCCGCCGCGATGCCCGCCTTGGTCAGCGCATTGAACAAGGTGGATTTGCCTACATTGGGCAGACCGACGATTCCGCATTTCAAACTCATGGTTGTTCCTTAATTTTTGCTGGATTCAAAACGGCGCGAATTGTAACATCCTTGAGCAATCGGCTTGGCCAAGTAGGTGCTGCCCAACTCAAATAACTTGAGCAATGCGTGGACTTTCGGACAGGCTGGCCGAGGCTTCTGGCAAGGAAGAGTTGGCTGGATGTGCGAGCTACTTGCAATGAATGGCCGGTAACGAGTAATGCGAATTGCCGCAGCACATAGCTGACCGTCAGGAACCTTGGTTGTTTTTTACGCGCTATGCAGCTTCAACATCGCCGCTTCCAGCTTGCCATCAACCATCAGCTGCGCCACATCCTGTGCGCGCTGCATGGCCTGCTCAATCAATTCTGCTTCTTCGCGGCGCGGCTCATGCAACACATAACCCACTACGTCCGTGCGCTCGCCGGGATGGCCGATACCGATGCGCAGCCGCCAGAAATCTTTGGTGCCGAGATGCGCGATGATGTCTTTCAGTCCGTTGTGTCCGCCGTGTCCGCCGCCCATTTTCAGGCGCGCCACGCCCGGCGGTAAATCCAGTTCGTCATGCACCACCAGCATTTCTGCCGGGGCGATCTTGTAGAACTGCGCCAGCGCGACTACGGCCCGCCCACTCACGTTCATGAAAGTCTGCGGTTTGAGCAGCAATATTTCACGGCCATGTGCCAAGCCACGCGCAGTCAAGCCGTGAAATTTTGTCTCGCTCTTGAAGCTCAGTTTTTGCAGGCGAGCGAACTCGTCCACCCACCAGAAGCCGGCGTTGTGGCGCGTATTTTCATACTCGCGCCCGGGGTTGCCCAAGCCAACGATTAATTTTATTTCGCTCATAATGAAAAAGCCCGCCATGCATTATCAATTCGCATGGCGGGCTGTGCGGAATGACCGCCCTTATTTCTTGGCTTCTGCTGCCGGCTTTGCTGCCGGCTTCGCCGCAGGTTTTGCGCCGGCTTTTGCATCGGCAGCCGGTGCTGCCGCTGTAGTTGTTGCAGCAGCAGCGGTTGCAGCTGCGGCGGCGGCGGCTTCTGCTTCAGCTTCAATTGCACCACGCGGTATCTGAACAGTTGCCACCACGGCATCTCCGACATGACCGTGACCGGCCACTTCTACGCCCTTAGGCAGCTTGAGGTCAGATACATGGATAGAATGACTCAGCGACAAACTGGACAAATCCACCTCAATAAACTCGGGCAAGTCAGCCGGCAAGCAGGCAATATTCAAATCATTCATCACGTGGCTGACAATGCCGCCGCTCTCTTTCACGCCCGGGCAAATTTCGGCATTCAGGAAGTGCAAGGGCACTTTCATGTGTATCTTCTTATTCTCGTCCACACGCTGAAAGTCGATGTGCTGAACCTGCTGGCGAAATGGGTGCATGTGAAAATCGCGTAACAGAACTTGTTCTTTTTTTCCATCCAGATCGAGTGTCAGCACCGTGGCATGGAAGGATTCTTTACGCAGGCTGTGGTACAGATTGTTGTGATCAATGTCGATCAACGCAGGCTCGCCTTCGCCGTAAACAATACCGGGCACGCGGCCAGTCTTGCGCAGACGGCGGCTCGCACCCGTTCCTTGCGCCTTGCGCGATGTTGCACTTATTTCAATTTTCATTTTACTTCTCCACTTCAAATTTGGAGCCTCCCGCGACCAGGCGACTCCGGGTTTGCGGCCACCACCATGATGGCCGCTAAAACTTCTACAAACTTCTAAAAATCCGATCAAGCCGATGATGGCAAGGCGAAAATGGGCTAAAAAGCGGAATTTACACGAAAGTAAATGAGCATTTTTAGCCCGTTTTCAACACCGCCAGCGCGGCTTTAGCGGATTTTTATTCCATAAACAGCGAGCTGACCGACTCTTCCGCGTTAATCCGGCGCATGGTCTCGGCCAGCAGTTGCGCTATGCTCAACTGGCGGATGCGCTTGCAGTTGCGCGCTTCTTCACGCAGAGGAATGGTGTCAGTCACCACCAGTTCGTCTATGGCCGAACTCTCAATACGCCCGATTGCCGGGCCGGACAGCACCGGATGGGTACAGTACGCCACCACCTTGGTCGCGCCCTTGTCTTTCAACGCCGCAGCAGCTTCACATAAGGTGTTAGCGGTATCCACCATATCGTCCATGATCAAACAGGTGCGCCCCGACACTTCGCCGATGATGTTCATCACCTTGGCCACATTGGGCTTGGGGCGGCGCTTGTCAATGATGGCGAGATCGGATTCCAAGCGCTTGGCCAAAGCCCGCGCGCGCACCACGCCACCCACATCCGGCGATACCACGACCAGATTTTGAAAATTGTGCTTCCGCACATCGTCCAGCAAAATCGGGCTGGCATAGACGTTATCAACCGGGATGTCGAAAAACCCCTGAATCTGATCCGAGTGCAAATCCATGGTCAGCACGCGATCGACACCGGCGCCGGACAGCATGTCCGCCACTACCTTGGCGGTGATTGCCACGCGCGCTGAACGCGGGCGGCGATCCTGGCGCGAGTAGCCAAAATAAGGCAGTGCGGCAGTAATGCGTCCGGCTGAAGCGCGCTTCAGCGCATCCACCATCACCATCACTTCCATCAAACTGTCATTGGTCGGGGCGCAGGTGGATTGCAGCACGAACACATCCTTGCCGCGCACGTTTTCCAACAGCTCGATCATCACCTCGCCATCAGAAAACCGGCCCACCGTGGCGCGCCCGAGGTCAATATTAAGGTGCCGCGCCACATCGGCTGCCAATTTAGGATTGGCATTACCGGTAAAGACCATCAAGCTGTCGTAAGACACCATGCACCCCTCAACCCGAATATTTCATAAATTGACGTGCGACCCTGACAACAAATTTCCCACCAAGCTGGCCGGGCAAAACTGGCTGGGGAGGTAGGGATCGAACCTACGAATGCCGGAATCAAAATCCGGTGCCTTACCACTTGGCGACTCCCCAAAAATCATAATTCAAGCGGCAAAATCCCGCAGCGGGTGGAATGGCAAACCACGCGCCACGATGCCGCGCATATCCGGTGGCAACTGGTTAAATACTGCCTGCGCCTGCTCTGCACTGACGAATTCGGCAAACACGCCAGCACCCGAACCGGTCATCCGTGCCTGCCCGAACTGGCCGAGCCAAGCAAGGTACTGCGCCACTATCGGGTATAAACCGCACACCACCGGCTGCAAATCGTTGTGTGTTGCCTGCAACAAAAGGTCGCGAATTCTGAGGGAAATCGTATCCCGTGTCAATTCCGGATGGGCAAAAACCTGGGCCGTGGCGACATGCACCGGCGGAAAAAGCACGACATACCACGCGTCCGGCAAAGGATAAGCCTGCAACTGCTCGCCCACCCCTTCGGCAAAAGCGTTCTCGCCAAACACAAACACCGGCACATCCGCCCCCAGAGACAAGCCTAGCTGCATCAGCCGCGCGCGCGACAAACCGAGGTTCCACAGCCGGTTCAAAGCCAGCAGCGTGGTAGCGGCATCAGAACTGCCACCGCCCAAACCGCCGCCCATCGGGATGCGCTTGTCGAGAACAATGTCCACGCCCAGACTGCAACCGCATTCCTGTTGCAGCAGGCGCGCGGCGCGCACGCACAAATCCTGCTCCTGCGGCACGCCGTCGAGCGCGCTGACGCGACGCACCTCGCCATCTTCACGTAAGGTGAAATGCAAGGTGTCGCTGAAATCAATAAAGCGAAACAGGGTTTGCAGCAGATGATAACCATCCGCCCTGCGCCCCGTGATATGCAGGAATAAATTTAGTTTCGCGGGGGCGGCACAGCTTAGGGTAGTGATGGCATTTCCCATTCGTCTATCAGCAATTGGATTTCCAGCCCTTCACGTTGCAGGGCAAGGCGCAGCGGCAAACTATCCGGCGCGGGCGTCGCATAGCGCGTATAGCTTACCGCCCAGCCATCCTGGCGCAACATACTTATCTGCCCGTTGCCATCGCGCTCTATGTCGAACGTCCCCGCCGGTGCGGGTAATGCCAGGATCCAGTATTGCAAACCGGATAAGGGCAAAGGCCAACCCAGCACTTGTTGCGTCAATTCCCCGGCATCTTGCGCTACGTAGTGTTTATCCGGCGTATCCAGCATGACACGCTGACCTTCACGGTGTATGCGCGCCACGGCTTGTCCCAATGGCGCAAACAACAGGATTTCATCCGCCCCGGCACTATGTGTCCAGCGCACCGTGGCCGAAGACCGCTCGCCATCATGTTTGACTGCGATGCGCCCGGACATAACAAATGGCGCGTATTCGGCTTGCGCGGGGCGGGTAACGGATTGGGGAGCCGGTGGCGCGCTGGCACAGCCAAACAAACCCAAAGGGAGTAGCCACAAAAAAATCAAACGGAATACCCTGTTAAACATCAGGGCAGAAACTTCTTCACCACCGCCGTTAACACCGCATGATCTGACTGCATCTTCAATGCCTGCTGCCATATCCTGGCCGCTTCTTTCTTGTCGCCTTTCACCCACAGCACCTCACCCAGATGCGCGGCAATTTCCGGATCTGGATTAGCGGCATAGGCGCGGCGCAGGAACTCCTCGCTCTTGGATAAATTACCCAGGCGATAATGTCCCCAGCCCACGCTGTCCATGATAGCGGCATCATTCGGGGCAAGCTGGTGGGCTTTTTCCACCAACCGCATCCCCTCCTCCACGCGCTCGTTGCGATCCAGCAGGCTGTAGCCCAGCGCGTTATAGCTGTGCGCGTAAGCGGGCTCGATCTGAATCAGTTTGCGCAGCAGTTGCTCAAAAACATCATGCTTGCCGATCTGGTCGGCCAGCATCGCCGCCTCATATAGCAACTCGGGATGATCGGGTAATTTTTCCAGCCCTTGCTCCAGCAAGCGATAAGCAGCTTCCGTTTGTTTGGCATCGCGCAACATCTGCGCCTCCAACATGATCGCCTGCACGCGCTGCTGATTGCTCTGGGTATCTATTTTGTGCAGAACTTCGCGGGCCTGTTCCAGCTTGCCCGCCTTGTTGAGCAGATAAGCCGCGCGCAGTTGCGAGGGAAATTCATACTCGCCATCCTCTACCTTGCGATAATTTTGCAGTGCATCGTCGTCGTTCTTTTTCGCCTCGCCCAACTGGCCGAGGTAGTAATACACCGCATTCTGGTCTTGTTTGCCATTGACCAAAGCCTGCCGCAATTCCTTTCCGGCACGATCCAGCTCGCCCATCTCCAGCGACAGCAAGGCCACCGCGAACGCCAGATCGGCATTATCGGGATACCCGTCGAGCAACAATTTGAATTCTGTGCGCGCTGCCGAATACTGTTTCTGCCCCATCAAGGCACGCGCATAAAACAAGCGCACCTCCTTGTTATCGGGATCAGACGCAAGATATTTTTTCAGCAGAGCCAGCGCCTGCTGCGGTGATTTATCCAGCAACAATTGCGCATTGAGCAGCGCGGCCCTGTCCCATTCCGGACGCAAGGCATATGCTAGTCGCGCATCTTCCAGGGCCAGATCGCGCTTGCCCGCCGCCTCCGCCAACTGCGCCAATCCCCATCTGGCCTCGGCCACGCGCGGATAGGGTTGTGCCAGTTCGTGCAGCAAGGTGTAAGAAGCGGCCTTGTCCGGGAGGCGCGCGAGCATGGCATAAACCTGAATAAAGGCCGCATCTATATTGCCGGGGTTCGCCGCCAGCAAGCTCGCCAGATGGGGGCGCGCCTCATCCAGTTTGCCATCGCCCAGCAGCAGGGTAGCCAGCGTCTGTTTCGCCCGCAATGAATCCGGCTCCAGCTCCTGCCACAACCTGGATATTTCCCTGGCCTTATCCAGTTGGCGCGACTCGAAAGCCAAGTGTGTGGCGTAACGCGCCACGCGCGGATCACGCGTGGTATTGGCCAGATCCTGATAAGTCTGCACAGCCAACTCGATTTTACCGCGCTGCACGGCCACATCGGCCAACAACAATCCGAACAGCACCTGCTCAGTCAGTTCCTGTTTGGGCAGATCCGCTTGCTTTTCCGCTACCTCTTCAGATTGCTCCGCATGCCCCATATCTCGCTGAGGCACGTGTGCGCAGGCAGCCAGCACGGGCAGTAAAAAAATAATCGTGTTGCGTTTTAAGCTCTTCATAAAATTTAACCCTATGCGACTTTCCCATGTTTTGTTGCGCTGAAAGACGCTGCCAGATCGGATAAGTTCAAAGCCGTCCCAGAATTGCACTATTTTAGCTGTTCCTCGAAACGTAGCTTCGCTTCATTTTGATACAAGACGGCATATTAGGTTATATTGAGCCACGCACACAACCCGCACAACCATAAATGTCAGTCACAGCACCCATAACCTTATCCGCACGCAACCTGACCCGCCGCTTTGGACAGCGTGAGGTTATCCACGGCATCTCGCTGGAACTCAGACGCGGCGAGGTATTGGGGCTGCTCGGCCACAACGGCGCGGGCAAGAGCACCACATTGCAAATGCTGACCGGCGCGCTATTGTCGCATTCGGGACAAATTGAAATCTGCGGTTTTGACCTGGCGCGTCAACCCAGGGAAGCCAAAGCGCGCATTGGTTTTCTGCCGGAAACACCGCCGCTGTACCGGGAGATGAGCGTAGATTATTACCTGACATTCGCCGCCAGGCTGCGCCGCGTGCCGCGCGCACAGATCGCGCGTGCCTTGACTGAAACCAAGCACCGCTGCGGCTTGCAAGACTCCGGCAGGAAAATAATTGGCACGCTTTCCAAAGGCTATCAGCAGCGCGTCGGCATCGCCCAGGCGCTTATCCATCAACCCGAGGTAATCATACTCGACGAACCCACCGTCGGCCTCGACCCGTCACAGATCCGCGACATCCGCGCGCTGATCCGCGAGCTGGGCGATGCGCACAGCGTGATCCTGTCCACCCATGTGCTGGGAGAAGTGGAAAGCATTTGCGACCGGGTCGAGATCATGCACCATGGCCGCCTGATTTACGGTGACAGCAGCGCCAAGATGCAGCAATATGGCCATCAGCCCGGCTTCATCGTCACCCTGCGCTCACCCCCCGCGCTGGCCGAATTACAAGCCATCGCCGGCGTGCAGCAAGTGGAACAGCTTTCCGCCACGCAATTTCGCGTTTTGCACACTGCGGAAAGCAACCCCGGCGCGCTACTGCTGACACTGGCCGCACAACAGGGTTGGCAGGCAGAGCAACTCACGCCACTACAAGCAAAATTAGAGGATGTGTTCGTACAACTCACCGAGGGTGAACCCGCATGATTTTTATTATCGCCGCCAAAGAATTCCGCAGTCTGTGCGCCATGCCTTCGACCTGGCTGATACTGGGCGCACTGCAATTTATTTTCGCCTGGTTTTTTCTGGCGCGCATTGATGCCTTCCTGCAAGTGCAGGCGCAACTGGCGCAGATTGCCAACGCGCCGGGCGCCACGCTGGCCGTGGCGACACCGCTGTTCGGCACCATCGCCCTAGTCATGATGATGCTGGTGCCGATATTCACCATGCGTATGCTGGCCGAAGAACGGCGCAATCAGACCCTGACCTTGCTGATGACCGCACCGGTTTCCAGCATGCACATTGTGCTGGGCAAATTTTTCGGCCTGATGCTATTCCTGCTGCTCATCATCGCAGCAGCTACCCTGATGGTGCTGACGCTGGCCGCAGGCACGCAACTGGACACCGGGCTGCTGCTCACCAACGCCTTGGGGCTGTTGCTGCTCACCGCCTGCTATGCCGCGCTGGGACTGTATATTTCCTCGCTCACCGCGCAGCCGGTGGTGGCCGCCATCGCCGCACTGGCGACCTTATTCGGGCTGTGGCTGGTGGATGTCAGCGCGGTAGATAGCGACAACTCGTGGCATGCAATCGCCCCCACCAGCCATTTTCTGAGTTTCAACGTAGGCTTGATCAATAGCGGCGATGTGATTTTTTTCCTGCTGTTCTGCGCCGCCTTCCTGTTGCTGGCAAGCCGCCGGCTGCACAACAATCGCATTTACGGCTGAGGTTCCATAATGAAATTTCCACGGCCCAATCTGCTGGTCAAAAACCTGGTCTTCACCGCGCTGCTGCTCGCGGCCACGGTCGCGCTGTATCAGCTCGCCGCGCGCTATACGTGGCAATGGGACTTCACGCACAGTGCCAGCAACAGCCTGGATAGCAGCAGCGTGGAGGTGTTGCAACAGATGCCCGGCGAAATCAAGCTCACGGTCTATGCCACCGGGCAGGACGCCAATCTGGGCGACATGCACCGGCTGATCCGCGATTTCGTCGCGCCGTACCAACGCCACAAGCCGGACATATCGCTCACCTTCATCGACCCGGTCAAGCAGCCCGATGAAGCGCGCAAGGAAAGCATACAAGTCAACGGCGAAATGGTGGTGAAATATGGCGAGCGCAGCGTGCATATCACCATGCTCAACGAGCAGGCGCTGACCAGTGCGCTGCTCAGCCTGGCGCACAGCAAAAATCAATTGCTAATGTATTTGAACGGCCACGGTGAGCGCAAGCTGGAAGGCATGGCCAATCACGACCTCGGCGAATTCGGCAAGAAACTGCAACAGAACGGCTTCCGCCTCAGCCGCCTGAATCTGACGCTGGCGCAGGACGTGCCGGACAATGCCAGCCTGCTGATTATCACCCAGCCGCAGCTCGATCTGCTGCCGGGCGAAGTAACCAAGCTGCTGCGCTATATCGCGCGCGGCGGCAACCTGCTGTGGTTGCTGGATGCCGAGCCGCTGCACGGGCTGGAACGCCTGGCTGAAAAACTGGGGCTGCTGCTCACGCCCGGCATCGTGATTGATCCCGCCGCACAAGAAGCGGGCGCCCCGGCCACCTGGGCGCTGGCTGCTGGCTATCCGCCCCATGCCGTCACGCAAAATTTCAACCTGATTACCGTCTTCCCTTTTGCGCGCGCCATCGACTGGGAGGAAAACCAGGAATGGCATCACACCATAGTGGTGGAGGCCGCACCGCGCGGCTGGGTGAGCCGCAGCGCACCGCGAGGCAAACCGCGCTTCGACAAAAACCATGACGTGCCCGGCCCGGCCACCATCGCACTCGCCCTGCAACGCGACGTAAACGATCGCGAACAACGTATCGTCATCGTCGGCAGCGGCTCATTCCTCGCCAACGCCTACTCGGGTAACGGCGGCAATATTGATCTCGGCGTCAACATCGTGAACTGGCTAAGCAACGAAGAAAACCTGATCACCCTGCAACCGCGCGCAGTCAAAGACAGCGCCATCACCTTGAGCAAAACCCAGCTAACCCTCATCAGCAACGGCTTCGTGATAGCCCTGCCGCTGCTGCTGGGGTTGGTGGGTGGGGTGCTGTGGTGGCGCAGACGGCGGTAAAAACTACTGCGGAGCGATGATGCTGCGTTGGAAACCGGCTCAAAATGCTCATTTGCACTAAAGCAAACTCCGCTTTTTCGCCGGTTTCCGCCTTGCCTGATCGCCCCTCGCTACGTTTTAGCACTCTGTTTACTTATCGCGTTGACGCAGGGTTGTGCGTCAACTAGGATGAATACTTTACGTTAGGCGCATTTGGAAACATCATGAGCGAGAGCTACGACTACGGAAAGAGAACCGACGAAATGGCGGACGCGATGCGCCGCTATTTGGTTGGAATTAATACTGGCGGTGTAGCTGTCGCGTTAACTTTTGCCGCGAACGCGATGGGAAATAATGTTCATCCTAGTTGGGTAATGTGGCCAGTGTTGTTGTTTGTCCTCGGGCTAGGCATATCTGGAGGTAGTCTTTTGTTGGCGAAACACAAAGCACTGAAGCGAAAACAAGCGGCTGAGAAAGGTGAACCCATACCAGAATACAAAGCTTGGTGCCAACGAAACTTCACATATGAGCTTTTTACGCTCGTAGTATTTCTCTCTGCTGTCGGCGTTGGTCTGTACCAACTTAGGAGCTTGCAGTTTCAGCAACCGACAACTGAACAAGGTATAGCGCAGCCAAATAAAGGAAACTGCGCCTAACAACGCGCTCAAGGGCGCCCTCGGGGGCGCTGCGCGCCTCTCGGCGCCTTAGCTCAGTAGTAGGGCGGAAAAGCGTAGCGCCTTCCGCCGTATGGCTGGAAAAAAATATCAAGGTTAAAACATGGGGGCATCTAAAAATTCAGAGTTCGCCCAAATGCAAGGCGCGGAAGAAATTTCGCAGCGCCGCATATGGATTATATGTAAGCAAGATATTTCTTCCGCAACGCAGCAGTTGGGATGGAATCTGGATTTTTAGAGACCCCATGCCCGAACTCCCCGAAGTCGAAACTACCCTGCGCGGCCTGGAGCCGCATCTGCTCGGCCAGCGCATTATGGATGCCGTCATCCGCACGCCCCATCTGCGCTGGGCCATCCCCAGGCAACTGCCGATCATTCTGCGCGGCCAGACCATACGGCGGCTGCATCGCCGCGCCAAATATCTGCTGATCGGATGCGACAGCGGTACGCTCATTCTCCACCTCGGCATGTCCGGCAGTCTGCGCATGCTGCCTGTTGGCACACCTGCCGAACATCACGAACATTTCGATCTGGTTCTGGCAAACGGTATGTTGATGCGTCTGCGCGACCCGCGCCGTTTTGGCGCGGTGTTGTGGCATGGCGGCGATCCGGCCTTGCATCCGTTATTGGCCAAGCTGGGATTGGAGCCGCTGGAGCATGAATTTGATGGCGAGCATCTCTATCGCGCTACACGCACGCGCAGCGCGGCGATTAAACTGGTCATCATGGACCATCATCTGGTGGTGGGCGTGGGCAACATCTATGCCAATGAAGCGTTGTTCCGCGCCGGCATCCGCCCGCAGCTCGCCGCGAGCAAATTGAGCAAGCCGCGTTGCGCGCGGCTGGTGCAAACCATACGGGAGACATTAACGGAGGCGATCGCGCTGGGCGGGAGCAGCCTGCGCGATTTTGTCGGCAGCGATGGCGAACCCGGATATTTCCAGCAGCACTATTGGGTTTATGGACGTGCGGGGGAATCGTGCCGCGCGTGCGGTACCGCGATAAAACAAATCAAGCAGGGGCAGAGATCAAGCTTTTATTGTGCGGTGTGCCAAAAATAAATTACGCCGGTAGGTCGGGTCAAACGCGCAGCGTGGACCCGACAACGATGTAGTCGGCCCCGCTACGCTTGAGCCGACCTACAATACTGGTGCGTAAATGCACCCGTCAACCCGCAACACCATCCAGCTTATCCACAAACCTCTGCAACTCCTTCGGCAAAGGCGCAGCAATACGAAGCGGCTCACCCGTAAGCGGATGAGTCAAGGCAATCGAGTGGGCGTGCAAAAACATGCGCTTCAAACCTCGCTTCGCCAGTTCCTTGTTGCGGGCAAAGTCGCCGTATTTGTCGTCGCCTGCAATGGGGAATCCAAGATGGGAAAGATGGACGCGGATCTGGTGGGTGCGGCCGGTTTTGAGTTGCGCTTCGAGCAGGCTGTAGTCGGCCCAGGCTTTCTGCAAGGCAAACACGGTATGCGATTCCTTGCCATCCTCGCGCACCATGACGCGCTTTTCTCCGTCTTGGGTGGAAAATTTGTGCAGCGGCAATCTGACGTGCTGTTTGGCATTTTTCCATTTGCCTAATACCAAGGTCAGGTAGCGCTTGTCGGATTTCCCCTCGCGCATCTGCTCGTGCAACGCGGTCAAGGCCGAGCGTTTCTTGGCCAATAACAGTACGCCCGAGGTTTCACGATCCAGCCGGTGTACCAGTTCAAGGAACTTGGCTTGCGGGCGGGCGCTGCGCAGTTGTTCGATGACGCCAAAGCTCACCCCGCTGCCGCCATGCACCGCCACGCCAGAGGGTTTATCCACGACCAGCAAGGCATCATCTTCATACAGGATGGGAAATTCGAGTGCCGGGACGTAATCGCGCTGCTGCGGTTCGGCCACCCGCACCGGCGGAATACGCACCTGGTCGCCCAGTTTCAGGCGATAGGCCTGATCCACTCTTTTCTTGTTGACGCGCACTTCACCGCTACGCAGAATGCGGTAGATGTGGCTTTTGGGCACGCCCTTGAGGTGTTTGCACAAAAAATTGTCGATACGCTGCTCGCAGCTGCCCTCGTCGATTTCAGTCCAGCTTACAGATTCTTTGCGTAAATCATTCATTTTGCTTATACTTCAGGTAACGCGTGTTGGCAAATGGGAAAACGGGATGTAAATTCCCCGTCGCGAGGAGCTGGCAAATTGCCGCCGCCCGTCCCGACCGCAGTCCGGTTAATGTCACTCACCGGGAGAAGCAGTGATGGTAATTGATTTGCGCGCTCAAAGCACCTGTGGATTTTACCGTGTCGCCCCTACAGCAATACCGGCGGCACTTGTTAATAAATGACAAACTAACAACGAGAACGATACTTTGAACAACCGTCGATACAGCAACCGCAACACCGTTTGCCCGACCCTTATTCGCTTTCTCGCGCGCGGCTAGCCGCGTGTAGCATTGTCCTGCCCGTGTCTGAGCGCGGGAGAAAATATAATGAAACGCATGTTATTCAATGCGACACAAGCGGAAGAACTCCGTGTCGCGATTGTCGATGGTCAAAAACTGATAGACCTCGACATCGAATCCGCTGGAAAAGAGCAACGCAAGAGCAACATCTACAAAGCGGTTATTACCCGCATCGAACCCAGCCTGGAAGCGGCTTTTGTCGAATACGGCGGTACCCGCCACGGCTTTTTGCCGTTCAAGGAAGTATCCCCCAATTATTACCTCAGCGGTAGCGGCAGCCGACCCAGCATCAAGGAAGCGTTGCGCGAAGGCCAGGAACTGCTGGTGCAGGTGGAAAAGGACGAGCGCGGCAACAAAGGCGCCGCACTGACCACCTACATCAGCCTGGCCGGCCGCTACATCGTGCTGATGCCGAACAACCCCAGCGGCGGCGGCGTATCACGGCGCATCGAGGGCGAAGACCGCGACGAGCTGCGTGACGTTCTGGCGCAACTGGAAGTGCCGCAAGGCGCCAGCATCATCGCGCGCACTGCCGGTATCGGGCGCAATCTGGAAGAGCTGCAATGGGATCTCAACTACCTCAAGCAATTGTGGGACGCCATCGAGGGCGCGGCCAAAACCGAAAAAGCACCCTCGCTGATCTACCTCGAAAGCAGCCTGGTGGTGCGCGCCATACGCGACTATTTCCACCCGGAAATCGGCGAAATTCTGATAGACACCGACGACATCTACCAGCAGGCACGGGCTTTCATGAGCACGGTCATGCCCAACAACGTCAACGTTATCAAACGCTACCAGGATGACGTGCCGCTGTTCTCGCGCTTTCAGATCGAGCACCAGATCGAATCGGCGCATGCACGCCAAATCAACCTGCCATCCGGCGGCGCGATCGTAATCGACCACACCGAAGCGCTGACCGCGATCGACATCAACTCGGCACGCGCCACGCGCGGCGCGGATATCGAGGCCACCGCGCTCAACACCAACCTCGAAGCAGCCGACGAAATCGCACGGCAGATGCGCTTGCGCGATCTGGGCGGCTTGATCGTAATCGACTTCATCGACATGGAAAGCAACCGCAACCAGCGCGATGTGGAAAACCGCCTGCGCGATGCCTTGCACTATGACCGCGCCCGCGTGCAGACCGGCAAGATTTCGCGCTTCGGCCTGCTGGAACTGTCGCGCCAGCGTTTGCAGCCCAGCCTGGAAGAAACCAACCACACACCCTGTCCGCGCTGCAACGGCATCGGCCACATACGCGGTACGGAGTCCTCCGCCTTGCACATCCTGCGCATCATCCAGGAAGAAGCCATGAAGGAACACAGCGCCGCTATCCACGTGCAAGTGCCGGTAGATGTCGCCACTTTCCTGCTCAACGAGAAGCGCGCAGAGATCCACCTGATCGAATCGCGGCTGAAGGTAAGCATCACGCTGATTCCTAACTTGCATCTGGAAACGCCGCACTACAGCGTGACCCGTTTGCGCCACGACGATTTGACCGCCGAAAACCTGCAAGCCAGCTACAAGCTGGTTACCATACCGGAAGAAAGCCAGACCGCCACCGAAGCCGCGCAAGAAACCAAACCACAGCGCCCGCAAGCGGTGGTGCAAGGCATCACGCCGGCACAACCTGCCCCGACACGTGCCGTCGAAGTCAGTGCGGAACCGTCCTTCTTCAGCAAACTGCTTGCATGGCTCAAACCATCGGCAGAGGCTCAACCTGCCTCACAGGCTAATGCCCCTAAACCGCGTCACAGCAATCAGCCGCGCCGCGATAGAGAAGGTAATCGCCCGGCTGGCAATCGTCCAGAAGGCAACCGGCCAGACGCCAACCGTTCGCGCAACAAACCGCGTCGCGACAAAGATGAAGCTGCGCCGCGAAATGAAAAACCTGCGCCAGCAGCGCCCAAAGCGCAGGAACCGCGTGCCGAGCGCCCGCCCCGTCCACCGCGCGTAGCAGCCGAAACACCAGCACTGGAAAGTATGCCGCCAGCCGCAACCACCACTGAATCTACGGAAGATAGTGGCAACCGCAGCGGGCGCAAGCGCGGACGCCGCGGTGGGCAACGCGAACGCGGACGCCGTGATCAGCCGACAGCCGGGCAAGCAGAGGGGTCACAGCCCATCAGCGAAGGTGCGGGAAATGCATCCGCAGGCAATGCGGAAACCGCCCGTCACAACGAAACTGCGGAGCAGGCAAGCATCCCGGCCATGGAACAGCGCCAGGATTTTGTTGCGCCAGTTCCTATGGCGCATACTGCACCACCCGCACCCGTTCATGTCACCACAACAGCAGGGGGAAGCAGCCTGGTGCAAATTGAAACGGATCCAGTCAAACGCCCTGCCGTGCCCACTCCTCAGGTTGAAGCTCCACCAGCCGATTCTCGCCGTCGCACACGTCCGCGCGAGGTTTACAGCATGGAAAGTGGCGAACCGTTGGTGCAAATCGAAACACAGCCCCCGACGAACTGATAATCCAGAATCGGATGTAAAAAAACCGCACGGCTTACCCTGTGCGGTTTTTTATTGAACCGGATTATTTCTTACAGATAATTCTTCCGGATATGCCCCAGCAATCCCTGCGCCGCATCCTCCACCATATCCAGCACACGCTCGAAACCCTCTCCTCCACCGTAATACGGATCAGACACTTCGCGCTCGTCATGCCGGCTGGCGTATTCCAGAAACAGACCCAGGCGCTCGCGCCTATCCTGTGGACACAGGCGGCGCAGTATCGCGAGATTGTCGTGATCCATCGCCAGCACATAATCGAACCGCTCAAAGTCGGCCACTTCGACCTGCCGACCGCGCAACATGCTCATGTCATAACCGCGCTGCAATGCGGCACGTTGCGTGCGCTTATCCGGCGGACTGCCGATGTGGTAATCATGCGTCCCCGCCGAATCAATCAGGACGTGTTCAGACCAATCCGCATGCTCCACAAAATGGCGGAACACCACTTCCGCCGTGGGTGAGCGGCAGATGTTGCCCATGCAGACGAAAAGCACTCTTGCCACTGCCATAAAATCCTTATTTCATTGGTTGCGATTCTGACTCGCGCACTACCTGCGCAATGGTTTCCGCCCAGTGCCGCACTTTTTCGCCATCCTCACCTTCCACCATCACACGCAGCAACGGCTCGGTGCCGGAAGGGCGCAGCAGGACGCGGCCGCTGCCATGCAGTGCGGTTTCGGCAGCAGTCACCGCCGCGCGCACGCTGGCATGGGCAGAGTAATCTGCTCCTTTGGCAACACGCACGTTTACCAGTATTTGCGGATACAAGGTCAGGTCAGCGACGGCTTGTGCCAGAGACTGCTGCTGGTCGCGCAGCGCGTGCAGCACTTGCAGCGCGGAGATGATGCCATCGCCGGTGGTGTGGCGGTCGAGGCAAATGATGTGGCCGGAATTTTCTCCGCCGAGTTGCCAGCCGCGTTGCTGCATGGTTTCCATCACGTAGCGGTCACCCACTTTGGCGCGCGCGAACGGTACGTCGATACGCTGCATGGCGTGCTCGAAAGCCAGATTGGTCATCAGTGTGCCGACCACGCCGCCCTTGAGCGTTCCCTGGTCATGGCGGTGCCGGGCGATGATGTAAAGCAGATGGTCGCCATCGTACAAACGCCCGCCCTCGTCCACCATCACCAACCGGTCACCATCGCCATCGAGGGCGATGCCAATGTCGGCGCGATGATCCTTGACCGCTTGCTGCAAATTCGCCGGTGCGGTCGCGCCATAGCCGTCGTTGATGTTCTTGCCGTCAGGCTGCACACCGATGGCCACCACCTCTGCGCCCAGCTCGTGAAACACATGGCGGGCGATGTGGTAGGCCGCACCATGCGCGCAATCCACCACCAGTTTCAGGCCGCGCAGATCCAGATCATAAGGGAAGCTGCTCTTGCAAAACTCGATGTAGCGCCCCGCCGCATCGTCGATGCGCTTGGCCTTGCCCAGCCTGGCCGAAGGCATGCACACGATCGGTGATTCCAGCCCGGCTTCGATGGCGCGTTCGGTTTCATCCGGCAGCTTGGCGCCCTGGCCGGAGAAAAACTTGATGCCGTTATCCTCAAACGGATTATGCGAGGCAGAAATGACGATGCCCGCTTGCAAACGCAAGGCGCGAGTAAGATAGGCCACCGCCGGCGTGGGTACCGGCCCGGCCAGATACACGTCCACCCCGGCGGCGATCAGCCCGGCCTGCAAGGCCGATTCCAACAAATAACCCGAAATGCGCGTGTCTTTGCCAATCAGCACACCGGGGTTTTCACCCTGCGACAAATGCCAATCTGCGGCGGCCAGCACCTTGCCTGCGGAATACCCGAGGTGCATGACAAATTCCGGCGTGATGGGATACTCGCCCACCTTGCCGCGCACACCGTCCGTACCGAAATATTTTCTGCTCACAGTATTTCTCCATTTGCTAACTGAGGCTACGCAACCAAGCAGCTGGTAGCCAGTAGCTTATAGCGGGTAGCCAACCCAAATTTTGCTACAAGCTACCCGCTACAAGCTAGAAAACCGCATTCCAAATTTTCAAGGCATCCACTGTCGCGCCCACGTCATGCACCCGCACGATTTTCGCGCCGCGCTGCACCGCCAGCAACGCCGCAGCCACGCTGGCATGAACGCGGTGTCCCACATCCTGGCCGGTAATTGCCCCCAGCATGGATTTACGCGACAACCCGGCCAGCACAGGCACACCCAGTACAGAAAATTCTTGCAGATGCCTCAACAAGTCAAGATTATGCGCCAATGTTTTGCCAAAACCAAAGCCCGGGTCGATCACGATACGCTCGCGCGCAATGCCTGCTGCTAGTGCCGCTGCGACGCGCGCACGCAAGAACTCCAGCACTTCGGCCAGCACATCCTGATAGTATGGCTGCTGCATGGTCTGCGGTGTGCCTTGCATATGCATCAGACACACCGCAGACTTGCTTGCAGCCACGGCGGCCATGGCATCCGGCTGTTGCAGCGCGTTGATGTCGTTGACCATGCCCACCCCTGCCGCCAGCGCCGCGCGCATCACTTCGGGTTTACAGGTATCAACTGAAAGCGGCAGTGGCACGCCACGCAAACCTTCAATCACCGGCATGATGCGGTCCAGCTCTTCTTGTACACCGACCAGCGGCGCACCGGGGCGTGTGGACTCACCGCCAATGTCGAGCATATCCGCGCCTTCCTGTATCAGTTGGTGGGCATGTGCCAGCGCGGCATCGCGCTGCATGTGACGGCCTCCATCGGAGAAAGAATCGGGCGTGACATTGACGATACCCATGACCTGAGGGCGGGAGAGGTCTAGCTGGAAGTTGCCGCAATGGAGGAGCATTTTAGCTGGTCGCCTGTAGCCGGTAGCTTGTAGCAAAATCTGGGTTGGCTACCCGCTACAAGCTACCTGCTACTAGCTGATTTCGGCTACAAGCTGCTTGGTTGCGTAGGCGTGGCGGCTGCTGCTGCAGGCGCTGCATCCTGCGGCGGCTTGGGGTTCTGGCTGTACGGGCTGGGCTTGGGCGTGCGCGGCGGCTTGCCGGCCATGATGTCGTCAAGCTGCTCGGCATCCAGCGTTTCCCATTCCAGCAGGGCGTGCGCCATCACTTCAACTTTATCCCGGTTGGCTTCGATCAAACCTCGCGCCAGGGCGTACTGCTGATCGATAATGCGGCGTATTTCCTCATCCACTTTTTGCATGGTCGACTCCGAGACATTTTTATGTGTAGTCACCGAGCGCCCAAGGAATATCTCGCCTTCGTTCTCGCCATACACCATCGTCCCCAAGGCGTCCGACATGCCCCATTGCGTTACCATGCGCCGCGCCATGTCGGTGGCACGCTCGAAGTCATTGGAAGCGCCGGTGGTCATCTGGTGCATGAAAATTTCTTCGGCGATGCGCCCGCCGAACAGCACCGCAATCGTATCGAGGATGCGGTTCTTGTCCATGCTGTAACGGTCTTCAGCCGGCAATTGCATGGTCAAACCCAGAGCGCGTCCGCGCGGAATAATGGTGACTTTGTGCACCGGATCGGTTTTGGGCAGCAGCTTGGCCACCACTGCGTGGCCAGATTCGTGGTACGCGGTGTTGCGGCGTTCTTCTTCCGGCATAATCATGGAGCGGCGCTCGGCGCCCATCATGATTTTGTCCTTGGCCGCCTCGAAGTCGTCCATCTCGACGAAGCGCTTGCCGCGCCGCGCGGCGAACAGCGCCGCCTCATTGACCAGATTGGCCAGGTCGGCGCCGGACATGCCGGGCGTGCCGCGCGCCAGTATGTCGGCTTTTACATCGGGCGCAACCGGCACCTTGCGCATATGTACCATCAGTATCTGCTCGCGACCGCGAATATCCGGCAGTGGCACCACCACTTGGCGGTCAAAGCGCCCCGGGCGCAACAGCGCCGGATCCAGCACATCGGGACGGTTAGTCGCGGCGATCACGATCACTCCGCTGGCGCCTTCAAAGCCATCCATTTCCACCAGCAAGGCATTCAGCGTCTGTTCGCGCTCGTCGTTGCCGCCGCCCATGCCCGCCCCGCGCTGGCGTCCGACCGCATCGATCTCGTCTATGAACACGATGCACGGCGATTGCTTCTTGGCCTGTTCGAACATGTCGCGCACGCGCGCCGCGCCTACGCCGACAAACATTTCCACGAAATCGGAACCGGAAATCGAGAAGAACGGCACCTTGGCCTCGCCGGCAATGGCTTTGGCCAGCAGCGTTTTACCGGTGCCGGGACTGCCTACCATCAGAACGCCACGCGGAATACGCCCGCCCAGATTCTGGAACTTGGTTGGATCGCGCAAAAAATCCACCAGCTCGGACACTTCTTCCTTAGCCTCATCGCAACCCGCCACATCGGCGAAAGTCACCCGTTCCTTGGCATCATCCAGCAGACGCGCCTTGCTCTTGCCGAAGGAGAACATGCCGCCTCCCTTGCCGCCGCCCTGCATCTGGCGCATAAAGAAAATCCAAACCCCTATCAGGAGCAACATCGGGAACCACGACACAAAAATACTCATCAGGAAGGACTGCTCTTCTTCCGGCTTGGCCTCAATCGTGACACCATTCTTACGCAAGTCAGACACCATCCACAAATCCTGCGGCGCATAGCTGGTGATGCGCTTGCCCTCGCTGGTGACAGCCTTCAGCGTGCGGCCTTCGATAGTTACCTTGGTGATTTGCCCTTGCTGGACCGCATCAAGAAACTGCGAGTAATCCATCTTCACCTGCGCGCTTTGCTGCTGGCGCGAGTTGAATTGGTTAAATACCGTCATCAACACCAAGGCCACGATCAGCCAAATCCCGACACTCTTAAATAAATTGTTCAAAATAACTCCTTAAAACTGGCCTATGCCAATGTAGAACATGCTTTCATTAGACTACTTTTCGCTTGATTACTCAAGGGCATCTCTATAAATCCAAACTCCGTCGCGATACTGCGTTACTCATGAAATTTTAACGCTTACATATTCAGACATGCGGCGCGCGGACTTTCTTTCGCGCCTTGTCTCGCTTAGGATTTTGAATTTATAGAGACGCCCTAACGCCGTTCCAATTTTCCCAAACCCAAAAGATACAACTCGCTGCTGCGACCGCGCGACGCATCCGGTTTGCGCGTCACCACGCGGGCAAAGTGGCCGCGCATCAGCTTGATATAGTCCTCAAAGCCGACGCCCTGAAAAACCTTGACTAGCAAAGCACCGCCGGGTTGCACATGCCGCACAGAAAAATCCAGCGCCATCTCGGCCAAGTGCATGGCACGCGCCTGGTCGGTCAGGTCTATGCCGCTTATATTGGGAGACATGTCAGAAATTACAAGTCCGGCCTGCTTTCCGCCCAAACGTTCCTCAAGCTGCGCCAGCACGCTATCCTCGCGGAAATCGCCTTGAATGAACTCCACGCCATGTATCGGCGGCAAGGGCAGCAAGTCGAGCGCAATCACCTTGCCGAACGGCCCAACCTTGACGGCAGCCACTTGCGACCAGCCGCCGGGCGTCGCGCCCAGATCAACCACCACCATGCCGCGCTTGAGCAGATGGTCACGTTCATCTATCTCCAGCAGCTTGTATGCCGCACGCGAACGATAGCCTTCCTTCTGCGCGCGCTGCACGTAGGGATCATTGACATGCTCGTGCATCCATTGTTTGCTGGTTTTGGATCGCTTCATCGTTTAAACTGCCGCTCTTGAGAACCTGGAGCTATCTTTCAAATGTTAACACTTACCGTATTGCAGCGCCAAAACCTCAAGGCGCGCGCCCATCCGCTCAAACCTACGGTCATGGTCGGCACAGCCGGGCTGACCGCTGCCGTGCTGCTGGAAATCTCCCGTGCCCTGAAAAGTCATGAAGTAATCAAGATCAGCGTCCAGAACGGCGACCGGGAAGCGCGCAAGGCCATGCTGGATCAGATATGTACCGAGCTGAACGCCGCACCGGTGCAGCACATAGGCAAAGTCCTGGTGGTTTACCAGCCGCAGGAAGACGCGCCTGAAAAAAAACCCGCGCGCCGCACGGGCAAGCCTCTTACCAAGAAACAACTGGGCAGCCGCTAAACCAAACCTTCATCAACCCCGTCATGAAGCCGCTTTATGGTCATTATAACGATGTATCGGTTGTACTTGGAAGCGGCGGCCCGCCCGTTGCTATAAAATAAAAACGGCGTTGGTCTTGTCATTACTGAAAGAAGGACTTCATGGGCAAAATTTATAAAGCAGCACCCTTTCTGTTTGCGTTCATTTCGGCCTTCGTCGTTATCGCGCTTTATTACAACCAAAATTCGTTCCTTGAGGCTTTTGAAGCCAAGACTTACGACCTGAGGTTCAGGGATATGCGCGGCCCCATTCCGTCCAGTGCGGACATCGCGATCATAGCGATCGACGACAAGAGCATTGCCGAATTGGGACGGTTCCCGTGGAGCAGGAGCCAATATGTGCGCCTTCTTGATCGGCTCTCGGCGGCAGGCGCAAAGGTGGTGCTGTTCGACGTATTCTTTCCCGAACAGGAAACCAAAGCGATAGACCGTTCTTTTGCGGCGGCAATCAGCAAAGCCGGAAATGTCGGACTGGCGGTGGCCTTCGATTTCGACAAGTATCTGCGGGTGATCGGCAGCACGCATTCCCGCCCCGAAATCGAGCGCGCTGCGGCAGGGATAGGGCACATCAACCTGTTGCCGGAAGACGATGGCGTGAACCGGCGCAACAAGCTTTTTATCGAGGCGGAGGGCAAGCTGGTGCCATCGCTGGGCTTGATGGGAGCCATGACGGCACTGGGCGAAAAAGAATTCGTCGCCGGCTCGTTTAACATTAGTTTAGGCGACAGACGTATTCCAGTAGACGCAGATTACTCGATGTGGATCAACTATGCCGGGCCACCGGGCAACTATCCGCGCTTTTCCTTTACTGACATCGTCAATGGGCGGATCGACCCCGCGCTGTTAAAAGGCAAGGTGCTGTTTCTGGGCGCTACCGCGCTCGGCGTCTACGACATGCGGGTGACGCCGTTTCACAGCAATACGCCCGGGGTCGAGCTGCATGCGACTGTTGCCGACAACATCATAAGCGGACGCTTCATCCGCCATACCGGGCTGGAGGCGCTGTTCGACATGGCGCTTATCGTAGTGCTAGGCCTGCTTGCCTTCTATCTGACCATGCGCCTGCGCCTGCATGTCGCGATCCCCGCAGTATTCCTGCTGTCGGCGGGCTACCTGTGGCTGTCCTACTGGATTTTTCTGCAAGGCCATTGGGTCAGCATGATCTATCCGCCGCTGGCGGCCATGATTGCGCTGGCAACCGGCGGCAGCTTCCGCTATCTGGTACTGGACCGTAGCGCAAGGGAAATGCGCTCGATGTTTTCCAGTTATCTGTCGGCAAAACTGGTCAGCCGTTTGGAGAAGGATCCTGATGCAGCCAAGATCGGCGGTGACAACAAGGAAGTCACGGTATTGTTTACCGACATCCAGGGCTTCACTTCCTTCAGCGAGAAACGTCCCCCGCAGGAGGTCGTCGCCCGGCTGAATGAATATCTGGCTGCCATGGTTCAGGTGATCGAACAATTCGACGGCACCGTGGACAAGTTTATCGGCGACGGCATCATGATTTATTGGGGCGCGCCTCTGGCACAACCCGACCACGCAAAACTGGCCATCTCCTGCATGCTGGCCATGAAAAAGGAAATGGTGCGACTTAGTGCCAAGTGGAAGGAAGCGGGTGTGGAGCCATTTTTAATTCGCGGCGGCGCCCAGTCCGGCGAAGCGGTAGCAGGAAATATCGGGTGTCATGGCAAGAAGATGGAATATACCCTGATTGGGGATACGGTCAATCAGGCGGCGCGGCTTGAGGGCACCGCAAAATATTACGGGGTGGATTTCCTGATAGGCGAGAGCACTTATCTGATGACCCGCGATACCTACCGTTACCGGGAGCTGGATAAAATCAGAGTGGTTAACAAACTGGTTCCCGTTACCATTTACCAGTTGCTTGGCACTTTGTCAGAACCGGAAGATAATTGGGTCGCAAAATTTAGTGCGGCACTGGTACTCTATCGGGCGCGCAGGTGGGAGGAGGCAGGAACATATTTTGCTTCCGTATTGGATGAGATTCCCGGGGATCAACCGAGCAGGATATATCTGGGGCGTTGCGAGGATTTCAAGAAAAATCCGCCCCCTGATGATTGGGATGGGGTATTCAACCGGATGGATAAATAGGGTATCCTATTCCCCAACAACGACCAGCATGAACCACTTGCATCAGTTATAAGGGCGATTTCGATGCATATTGTCACCATTACAGTTCTTTCCTTGATCATAGCTGTATCCGCCCGCGCAGAGGCGGCGGATATTCCTACTGCTGCAGGCTTGTCTAAAGTCGAGCTGGTGCAGGAGCCCAATATTGCAGGGGCGCGCAAGCTGCTCGGCTGGAGCGGCGGCAATGTTTATTTGGCAAAAAAAGATGGCTCGGTCGGCGTGGTTGATAAAGACTGGAAGGAGTTCATGGCCTTACAGGCCAAGGACAGTAAAGGCGAGCCAATACTCAAGCAACCCGAGGCAGTGGCTGTTGCGGATGGCGTAATCTATGTGGTTGATAGCAAGACGGAGCGTGTGGCCATGTTTGCCGTGCAGGGTCAATACCAGGGGAGCTTCGGCAAGGGCGGCGGGCTGAGTTCGCCCAATGATATCGCTATCCACGAGGGCATAGTCTACGTGGCCGACAGCGGCAATGACAGAATACAACTGTTCGGCATGAATGGCGTTTTCATCAGCACGCTGGAAATTGACGGCGCTCCCGAAAACATCGCCGCCAAAGAAAAGGAGTTGCCGTACCAGTTGGGTGAGCCGACCGATATTGAAATTGATGCCACGGGAAGAATCTATGTGCTGGACGCGGATGACGACCTGGTCAAGATATACAACCCCAAAGGGGGGTATCTGAAGCATCTGCCGGCAGAGGGAAAACCGCTATCGCTCGCTATCGCCCGTGACGGTATCTACGTGGCAGACCAAAAATCCCTCACCATATACAAGTACGATATTAATGGCAAAAAGGTGTCCGAGTTTGGCTCCAGGGGAAAGGGGCGCGCGCAATTCAAAAATATCACCGGGCTTGCCACAGACCAGAGCCGGCAAGTGCTGGTTGGCGATAGCGAGAAGGGCATCGCCAATATATTCATGGTTGAAGCCGGGGTGTCGCTCGATCCCTCGGTCAAGCGTCCGTCGCGAATATCCGTGCGCTGGGAGGGAGCTATTCCGGTAGCGGTGGGCAAGATAACATGGGATGGCAAGGGAGCGATGTATGGGGTCGATGCAGAGAATCGCAAGATCGTCAAAATCGTCGATGGCGCGATTGCCGGTGAAATCAAAGTGAAAGATTTTTCTCCGGTGTCTGCTGCCGTTGATAAGAACGGCGTCCTGTGGGCGCTGGATAAGAAGAAGTCCCGGCTGGTGAAGCTGGACGAATCCGGAAGCATACTGGCCAGCATCGGCACGGCGGGAAGCCGAAAAGGGGAATTCGATAATGCCGTAGATTTCGCCATCTCCAGCACAGGAATTATATTTGTCGCCGACAGCGGCAATCGCCGGGTGCAGGCATTCAGCAGCGACGGCATACTCCTGAAAGAAATCCGCAGCGATGTTTCCGACAAACTGGAAACGCCCGCGGCGATAGCCCTTGATCCTCAAGATAGACTCTATGTTCTGGACAAGGGTCGTTCTGTTGTCGCTATCTATTCTGCCAAGGGAGAGCCGCTGGGCGTGTTTGGACAGAAAGAGGGGGGTGCGACTCTGGCCAAGCCGGTGTCCCTGATGGCAACGCAGGACGAAGTGTTTGTCCTGGACTCGAATCAAGTCAAGGTTTTTTCCCAGAAAGGCGACTATATCCGTTCATTCGCCGCCAAGGGAAGCGGCCTGGGCGAGCTTGAGGAGCCGCTCGCGATCACCGCAACGGGTGATATGACCTTCGCTATTTCAGATCACGGCAATAAACGCCTGCAAACCTTTATCACCCTGCATAAACCGTCGGCCCCGGAGCAGTTGACAGCGCAAGGCGCGGCACGCGCCATTGAATTAAGCTGGGCGGCCTCGAAAACGCCTTACATCAAGCACTATCAAATTTACCGCTCGCAAAATGAGAAATCGGGGTTTGCCCAGATCGCCACCAGCAACACCAATCAGTATTCGGACCAAAACCTGGAAGCGGATAAAAAATACTTTTACCGTGTGGTCGCGATCAGCCAGCAGGGATACACCGGCGCAAAGAGCGAGGTGGTGAATGGCAGCGCCCAGAAATATGTGCCCCCGGCATTGCAAAATGTTGTGATGACGCCGTCTTACTGGAAAATTAAAATGAGCTGGCAGCCGCTGGAAAGCCAGCACTTCGACTCCTACCTGATTTACCAGAAAGATACCAAAGACGGCAAAGTTATAATCACCGGAATTGCTAAAACGACCTCGCCAGAATTCACCAAGGAGGGTCTGCTCCCCAATACCAAATACACTTACTACATTTCAATACTCAGCACGGATGGCACCGAATCGGACAAATTTGAAGCCACCGCATCCACCCTGCCATTTAATGTCGCGCCATTGGAAATCGAAGTGATCAAGTTGCGCGACATTTTCTCCAACAGCTATAAAATTTATGAGCAAGACGGCGTTGGCCTGGTCAAGATAACCAACAACACCGACAAGCCCATGGAAAAAATCAAGGTGAGCTTTGCCTTGAATCCTTTCGTGGACTTCCCCACCGAAGGGGTAATTGACAAGCTGCTGCCGGAACAGAGCGAAGAAATAAACCTCAAGGCCGTATTCAATAACAACATACTCACCATCGCCGAGGACACCTCGATACTGGCGGAGATAGAGGCCAGCTATTTCCAGGATGGCAAACAGATGGTCTTCAAAAAGAACCCCGCCATCACCGTCCATGACAAACATCGCATGACCTGGGATGAGCCTGACCGCCTGGCTACATTTGTAACGCCCAAAGATCCGCCTACAATGAACTTCGCGCGTTCGATAGCCACCCAATTCAGTGAAACCAGAGACGAATCACAATTGGCCGCAGCCGTGTTCAATGCCATGGGCGCGCTCGGGCTGACCTACATCCCAAGCCCGACCGACCCCTATCAGATAGCCATAGCCAAAACGGCAACCACCGCAAAAACCGACACCGTCGACTACGTCCAGTATCCGCGCGAGACCCTGGAGCGCAGGTCGGGCGACTGCGTCGATCTGGTGGCGCTCTACGCCACCGCCCTCGAGAGCATGGGCATCACCACGCTGATGGTCGAGGTACCCGATCACTTGCTGATGATGTTCTCCACTGGCATCAATGCCGACGCCGACAGGTACACCATGGATGACATGTATGTGATACACGAAGGCAAGCTATGGATCCCGGTCGAAGTCACCTCCGTCGGCAAGCCGTTCATCAAGGCCTGGGAGACGGGCGCCGCCAATTACTACAAATGGAAAGGCAAGGGGTTGGCAATTCGGGACATGCATGATTCGTGGGGTACCTATAAGCCGGCCACCTTGCCCAACACCTCATTCAAGACTAGAGAGCTTACTGCCAAGGATATCGAGAAAAAATTTCCGGGGGATTATATGTCCCTGCTCAAGATCAGCTCGCGCACCCAAACCAGGCGTTATCTGCAGGCGTTAGAACAAGACCCGTCCGATATGGATGCCCATCTGCAGATAGGCATTATTCTGGCCAAAATCGGGGACAGAAAAGAAGCGATGAAATATTTTGATAAAGTTCTGGGCAAAGAACCGAAGAATGCAGCGGCGCTGAACAATCGCGGCAATATTTTCATGCTCAACAAAAAATATCCCGAGGCGCAAAAAGCCTATCTTGCCGCGACCCAAGCAAGCCCGGAAGATGCTCACATATGGGTCAACCTTGCCAAATCATACAAAGTAGTGAACAATACCAAGAAAGCAAAGGCTGCTTTTATCAAGGCGCAACGTCTGGATCCGTCAGTTAAAAGTAAACATAAGGCGTTGGCGTTGGAACTATTGGGCTCTATCTAGAGCCTATCCCATTTCTGATAGTAAAGGCGCACAAGGGCAACAACCACTAAGGAGAAGACCATGAAAAAATTAACGATGCTGTTTTTGCTGGGACTAAGCTTGGGTTCACCGGCACTTTACGCGGGCGAATCGGGCGATAAGGCCATGAGTTTCTGGGACAAGCTCAGGGCCAAGGTCGAATCGTTCACTCCCCAGAAAAAATCGAGCGTGACCACCGCGACCGGCGGGGTTCGTGGTGCCCTGCTGGCGTCATCTGATGATCTCTACTGGAAAAGCGATGCCTCTTCTGAAATCATGGCCGCCGAAGAGCTGGAAGCCTTCACCAAGGCGATAAAACTGACCGAAGCCAATGACAAGACGCGGGCTAAAACCGCATTTTCAGCATTCGTCAAACAATATCCGGGTAGCGCACTGCGCAAAGATGCGGATCAGGCCTTGGCAATGCTTCAAACCGCAAACACTCCCGCCCAATAGCCGCACCAGCCCGGCCTTTCTGCCGCAGTCAAAACTGGCTGTGGCAGATTGTATTATTCCCAATCTATTTCTCCTTTATCCCCAGCACTCTATATATGGTGACCGGCCTGCTCTTCCCCTTCAGTGAGATTTCTTCCTTCTCTTGGCTGATGACTATTGAATTCATTACCTCCCGGTAAGTGTCCTCTGTTATTACGACATCGTCTTTTGAAAGACCTTCAATTCTGGATGCAATGTTTACGACGTCACCGAGAACTGTGTACTCCATCCTTTCTGCTGAGCCTATATTCCCTGCCACCACATGCCCGGTGTTTATTCCTACCCCCATATAGATCGGCCCCTTACCCTCTTTTGCTCTCCCCTCGTTGAGAGACCTTCTCATATGCTGCATCATCAGGCCTGTCTTTACAGCCCTGAACACATCATCATCCTTGGGAAGGGGTGTCCCGAAGGTCACCATCATGGCGTCCCCCATGAATTTATCAAGCACGCCTCCGTTCTTGTTTATTATTGGCAGCATGTTCGAAAAGTGCTGGTTAAGCAGCGCCACAACCTCTTCCGGCGGCAGGCTCTCGGAGAGGGGTGTAAAGCCCCTTATATCCGCGAAGAGTATCGTAACCTTCTTTTTTTCACCGCCTACCTTGATCTTATCCGGGTTTTTTAATAAATCATCGACTATGTCTTTATGCACAAACTTCTGGAATGTGTTCCTTATAAACTCCCTTTCCTCAAGCCCTTTAGCCATGTCGTTAAAGGCAGAGGTGAGTTCCCCTATCTCATCCTTCCTGCTGATATTTATCCTCTGATGGAACTTCCCCTCACCGATGGCTCTTACTCCCGACACCAGGAGCTTTATGGGCTTTACCATCATTGTTGCCAGCAGGAATGCGCCAATTCCCCCAAGAAAAAGCCCGATGGCGGAGAGGTAAATAATATAGCGGCTGGCCTTCTCCACGGCCTCCCTCGCCGCTTTTTCAGAGAGACCGAGGTGCACCCTTCCAATCTCATTCGTTGCGCCTATGGAAAAGATGGGGGTGCTTATATCGTACGTAATTCCTGCCTCCCCCATGTAAGAATTTATGACATAGTCCTTGCCGGTTTTAAATACGGATGAACCCGCTGTCGCGCTGTAATGTTTTCCGCTCATGTTCACATCGTTATGAGCCCTTATCTTTCCATCCATATCTACCACCATCGCGTAGACAACGCCAGTATTACTCTGCCCCCCTTTCAGCGTGGAGAAGAGGGTCAGGTCATCGTTGGTCAGAAGCGGGTCTTCGCTGGCGGTGGCGATCCCCCGGGCAACAGCAAGACCCTTCTCTATGCTCTCGGCCAAGATAGTCTCCCTGACATTCTTGTTAATCAGCCCTATCACGGTCCCCATCAAGGCTGTCACAAAGAAGAGTATTCCTACGAGTATCTTGAATCTCAGGCTAAAGATGAAGCTCCCGCCTTTTTTAGATGTCTTTTTCTCCGATTTTTCCCCAGTCATATCATCCTCCACGTTATTTCGTATCCATTACCCCTTCCATCTTCCTCTTGGCCTTTTCTATATTCAGGATTGCCTTTTCATGCCCTGAATCCAGCTCCAGCACCTTCTTCCAGGATTCGATGGCCTCCCTATACTTCCCTTCGGTATATCGTTCTATCCCCTTTAAATAATGTTTTTCAATCTCCTTGTCTACCGATGCCTTTGCCTTCTGGGTGTCCATCTTTCCGAGGTACTCCCCGGCCTCTTGGTTGGCAGGGTCTGTGTTGAGAACCTTCTTAAAGGAAATTATGGCCGAGTCTGTATCCCCTTTCTTGTATGCATCCGCGCCTGCCTTCAACCAGGGGCCTATTAGCTCACCTATCCTTGCCCTGGTCTCCATCTGCATCTTCTGGGCCTCTGCACGATTTGGGTCTACCTGCAGCGCGTCGCCAAATGCGGATAACGCCTGAGAATAGCTCCCTTCCTTATAGGCCTTTATACCGGCCGACATTCTCTCATCATGTATCCCCTTTGCCTCTTTTAAAAGTTTGCTAGTTTTGCCTATCCCTTCCCTAGCCTTCTGGTTTCCTGGCTCCAGCGCAGCCGCCTCCTCAAAACTCTTTTTCGCCTCAAGATATTTTCCTTTAGCTATAAACCTGTCCCCCTCCAGAAGCTTTGCCGCGATCTCCCTCTTTCTCTTCTCCTGAGCCAAGCCTTTGAGGTTTTCTATCTTCTTTTCCGCCGCATCCTTTCCCTTTAGTCCTTTCTGGTTGCCTGGGTCTATTGAAAGTGAGAGGTTAAACTCCTTCAGAGCCTCATTGTATGAGCCGTTTTTGAGATAATCTTCTCCGAGGTTCAGGTGGGATTTCATGGCTATCTCGGATACTATAGCCAGGTTTACGGCAGCCCTCTGGTGCTTAGTATCCAGTTTCAAGGCATCCTTAAAAGCCTCTATTGCAGCATCAAACCTCTTTGCCTTCATATTACTGTACCCAAGGTAGAAGCGTAACTCAGGGTCTTGTTTGCTTATGGCCGCAGCCTGGCTAAAGGCGTTTACTGCCCCTTCCCAGTCCTCATCCTTCTGCATTGCCCCTCCGACGTTGTAAAGCATTGAGGAGAGAGCCTTCTTCATATCCTCCCTCTCTGTCCCCTTTACTTTGTCCAAGGCCAGGAGGGCCTTCTTATAATCTCCTTCAAGATACTCCAGGTACCCCATGTAGTAATGAACTGTTTCATTGCCCGTATCCAGGGTGATAGCCTTATCGAGCTCTATCCTTGCCTCGGTATAGTTTTTCTGATTTATATATTCGATGCCTCTGTCCTGGTGAATGGCAGATATGAAATGGCTTACCCCTTTCCTTTCAGGACTCTTTTCCTTGCATACAGCAAAGCTTTCCAGGGCGCCTTTATAATCCTTCTTCTGGTAAAGCGCCTCACCCTGGGCACAGAATGCGTTCACCTGTTCCGGGTTTATCCGGATTGCCTCCTGATAGCACCGCAATGCCTCATCAAGGTTGCCCACCTTCTGATAGGATATTCCAAGGTTGTAAAATGCCGTATCCAGGCGATACCTGCCCCTTGCCTCGATAGCGTTTATTTCGCCCACCCTCAGGTAATGCCGGAACGCCTTTTCCAGTTCCCCCGCCCCTGCGTAGGCCAGCCCTATGTTGTAATTCACATCTGCCTCGCCGGACCGATGTGGATAAACCTTTATGAGATGTTGCAGTGCCTCGTCATATGCATTTTCACGCAGCATGGATACACCAAGGAGGTAGCGGGCATCCATGTCATCCGGATTTATCTCCAGCGCCTCCCTGTACTGCCGGGTTATCCCTTCGGCATCTCCTTGAGCGGCCGCGAACGTATAAAAGATTGCAAATTGCAAAATGCAAAATGCAAAAGCCAAAACAGGTGTCCTGAAGAGTCTTGCACTTTGCACTTTGCACTTTGAGTTTTGCATTGTTGTTTTACGCGAGGAGCACCACATTTCTGGCCGTCCTCTTTCCCTTGTACATTGCATGTGAGCGGAGTCCGATTTAGTGGACGGGCAAGTCATCTGGATTATGCCTCAGATTGTTGCCTGCTGGCGTAAAACTGGTTAGCGGAGTCATCGGGTACTTGATTGCCAATTTTCGTATGACGCCGGGCTTGGTTTGGAGTGCGGCGACGCGTCGCCGCTTTTCCAAGGCGCAGACGAGTCTGATGGAACTACTAGCCATTCGACTAGGCTGTCAAAAGACGACAGCCAAGTACACCCGCAAGGGGTACGCCGTGGTTGTAAGGGGCTAAAGCCCCAACAACACACGCAGGCTGGTTATGCGCACTCCATATAAACTTCCATTTTTCGCAGCGCATCTGAACGAAAAATACCGATCATCCCACCGCCTTCTTCACCATCTCAAGCAACTCCGCCGGCCACAGCGGGGCGAGCGTCAACGCCGTCTGGCGGCCGCGCTCCGACATCTTCCTCCAGGTCTTACGCACGATGCCGGTCAGCTTGGTCTCGCTGTACTGCGGCGCGAAGGGAACGAAATAAAACTCCAGAAACACCAGGCAGATCACATCCTCCAGCGTTTGTCCGTCGTGGCCTGACAACGTGATGCGATCCTTCATCAGCAGCGCCCTTACCCGCTCACACATCTGCTCGTCATAGCCCACGTCCCGCATTATCCTGGCCGCGAGATCGCCATGCATCTTCGCTAATATGGTGCGCCACTGGTTGTAACCGTCGCGGCCCATCGGATATGCGCCGCGCGGGATTTCCCAGCGGCGGATATGCTGGGCACGCGCGGCAAGCTGCAGCGCCTCGGAAGCCCCAGGCTCGAATTTTTCCAGCCATGCCGTCATGCGCTGCGCGTAAAGCAGTTCCTTGGGGTATTCCTTCCCCTCAAATATTTCCTGGTTGGGGTCTGCTGCGTTGGCCGCATCAAAACGGGTAATCGCCTCCTTAAAATGGCTGGATAGCTCAGTCATGATGTCTCACTCGAATAAAAAAGGTTACTTAGGATAACAATAAAAATGGGTATCATGAAGATGTGCGGTAGTAAATGAACTGTTGCTTTGCAACATCACCAACCGGATCAACCCATGCGACGCAACCTTGCTCAAGATGTCACTTCCCGCGAAGCCTGGGCCTGGGCCATGTACGATTTCGCCAATTCCGGCTACACGACCGTCGTTATCACGGCGATCTTCAACGCCTTTTTCGTGACGGTGGTGGCTGAAAACGCGCCCTGGGCGACATTTGCCTGGACCGCATCGCTGGCGGTTTCATATGCGCTGATCATGGTCACCGCCCCGCTGCTCGGCGCGTATGCGGATGCGTATGCCGCCAAGAAGCGCTTGCTGCTTGCCACGACAGTCGGCTGTGTGGCATTCACCGCCGCCCTCGCTTTGGTCGGCCCGGGCAGTCTGTGGCTGGCTGTTGTGCTGATTGTATTTTCCAACTTTTTTTTCGGCAGCGGCGAAAACATCATTGCCGCTTTTTTGCCGGAACTGGCGCGCGGGCGCGCTCTGGGCAAGGTTTCAGGCTGGGGCTGGAGCCTCGGCTATGCGGGCGGATTGGTCAGTCTGGGCGCCTGCCTCGGCTACGTCACATGGGCGCAGGCGCGCGGCCAGACTGCCGCCGATTTCGTGCCGGTTACGATGCTGATCACGGCGGCCTTGTTCGCCGTGGCGAGCCTGCCCACGTTTCTGTTTCTAAAGGAACGCGCGCTGCCCCAGCCGCACTTGCAGGGGCTTAACGCAGTCCAGGAAGCCTATGCCCGGCTGGGGCAAACCATGCGCCATGCCCGGCATTACCGCGACCTGCGGCGCTTCCTGATATGCACGGTATTTTATTACGCGGGCATTCAGGCAGTGATCACACTGGCCGCGATTTATGCGCAGCAGGTCATGCATTTCACGATGCAGCAGACGCTGTTTCTGATTCTGGTGGTCAACGTCACCGCTGTCGTCGGCGCGTTCACTTTCGGCTATGTGCAGGACCGTATCGGCCACGTCCAGACCATCGCGTTAACGCTGGTTGGCTGGATGATCATGGTGCTGCTGGCATGGGCTGCGCAAGGTCCGGGGCTATTCTGGGTCGCCGCCAACCTGGCCGGCATCTGCATGGGTGCCAGCCAGTCAGCAGGCCGCGCCCTGGTGGGCTTGCTCTCTCCAGCCACGCGTCGCGCGGAATTTTTCGGGCTGTGGGGACTGGCGGTAAAGTTGTCCTCCATACTCGGCCCCGTGACTTACGGGCTGGTGAGCTGGATCTCACTGGGCGATCACCGCTTGGCCATATTAATTACCGGCAGTTATTTTCTGGTGGGATTGCTGATTCTTATCGGGGTAAATGTGCGGCGCGGACGGCGCGCAGCTTTGCGGGGGAATGCCTGAATCGGCGGTTTGGAGGGAAATGCAGATTAATTCGTCATTCCCGCGAAGGCGGGAATGACCTTCGGTTATTGCGCCCTACCGCGCTAATGCAATTGTTTGCAAACTTCCAAGTTTCCAGCTTCACAGCTTTTTCGGAAGCTTTCCATCGCCTCATTTTTTCTGTTCAGTGCATTCAGAACGAGTCCACGTTTCAATAGTACTTGACTGTTTCTGGCATCCTGCCTGAGTGCTTCGTCATACAGGTCGAGTGCTTGGGCATAATCATTCTGTGCTTCCTGAAATTTGCCCAGGTTAAAATTAACTCTGGCGCGATTCGAATAATAAGATGGATTTTCTGGGTCGAGTCGAATAGCCTTGTCAAAATCGCTGAGCGACTCAGCATAACGACCTAATTTTAAAAGAGCAAGAGCACGGTTTCCGTAGGCAACAAAATAATCGGGTTTAAGCTCGATCGCAGCGTTAAATCTAGGTAACGCTTCTTCTAATTTATTTAGCCTGGCATATATATTTCCACTGTTGTAGTAGCCTTCAAGATATTTTGGATTGATCTCAATAGCTTTTTCATAATCCGCCAGCGCATCCGGTAAACGGCCCAAGACTGAATAAGCATTGCCACGGTTGTTATAAGCCCTTTCCGCGCCAAGCAATTTCTCATCCCGATTTTTCTCAATTACATCAGACCATAGCTTCAAGCCACTGGAAAACGTATCCAGCCTGTTCCAAGCCAGCCCGGCCAGCACTAGGCTACATGCAGCCAGCAGAACGGGGACGAATTTCCGGGGGGTGGCGCCCATGAAGCCGAACAGGACGATGGGCAGCCCGCTCATCCACAGATAACTGCGGTACAGCACAAACGGCTCCTGAATCCTGACCGTGGATAGTTCGGTCAAATAGAGTATCCACGGAAACAGCAGGCCCAACCCCAGCAGACCTTGCCGCCCTCCCTTCAACAGTAATTTCACGGCCAGCACCGGATAAGCCATGAACAGGACAAAGCCCGGCAACTGCGGCCAGGACAGGAAGTGGGTGGCGAATGGCTGGCGGATATCGACCGACATCCAGCCGGGATAGGGAACGACCCACAGCAGCAGATATTTGAAGAACAGATATCCTTGGGTAATGACGCTTAAACCGTAAGCATGCTCAATATTTATATCTTGTTGTTGCTCGCTCAATTGGGCCAATATTTCAGCCGCATAAATTTCATAGGCCGCCCCCAGCACTCCCTTCGTGCGCAGGATGATCAGCGTGCCGATGACGAGATACAGGGCGAAGGGCAGCCACAGTCTTTTTAGCAGGGCCAAGGACGGTTTATGCAGCAGCAAGGTGAGGGCGGCGGCCACGCCGGGGATCATGATGCTGTGCTCTTTGGAAAAGACCGCCAGGAAATAGAACAGCGCGGACAGGACGAACCACCTGGCACGATCCCGGGTCAAGCCTTCCAGATAGCAGAGAAGAGCCGCAATGCCGAACAGGGTGGCCATGATGATGCTGCGCTGGACCAGATAGGCCACACCAT
>VFLG01000073.1 GCA_009885195.1 Gallionellaceae bacterium | reverse complement strand
GGCTATCCTCAACAATCACTGCGACCCCCTCCTTGAGATCGCCGCCCACTACTTCAGTCAGACGATTGTCGGTGATACCAACGGCAATGCGCAGCGGCTTGGGCTGGCCATTTTCGAGCACATAGACGGTGGCACGCTGGCCTTTACCCGCATCCGTATTTCTGTCCTCTGTCTTCTGTCTTCTGTCCTCTGACACGCGGAAGCGCAATGCAGCATTGGGTACCAGCAACGCGTCCTTTTTCTGGGCAGTTGTGATGCTGACATAGGCCGTCATGCCCGGCATCAGTATCTTGTCCGGGTTATCGACCGCGATGACCACGTTGTAAGTCACCACGTTTTGCTGGGTGGTGGGGTTGAGCCGCACCTGGCGCACCACGCCGTTAAAGCTGCGGTCGGGAAAGGCATCCACGCGGAAGCTGGCCTGCTGCCCGGCGCGGATGCTGCCCACGTCCGCCTCGGCATAGCTGGAATCAATCTGCATCTTGCTCAAGTCCTGGGCAATCTTGAACAGGGTCGGCGTTTGGAAACTGGCGGCCACGGTCTGGCCGAGATCCACTTCGCGCGACACGACCACGCCCGATACCGGCGAACGAATCACGGTATTGCCCAAATTGGTGCGGTCGCGCGCGGCTTGCGCCTGCGCCACAGCCAGTTGCGCCTGCGCCAGCTTGAGCGCCTGCTCCGCCTGATCCAGTTCCTGGCGCGATACATATTCCTGGGCGAACAACGAGCGCATCCGCGCTTCGTTGGCGTGCGCCAATTCCAGCGAAGCATTGGCGCTGGTCACGCCCGCCTCGCTTTGCTGCACCTGTGCCTGGGTCAGTGCGGGATCAAGTTCCAGCAATATCTGTCCGGCGGTTACATGGTCGTTAAAATCGGCCGATAATTTTATTACGATACCGGACACCTGACTGCCGACACTGACCAGCC
Source organism: Gallionellaceae bacterium (assembly GCA_009885195.1). GTDB lineage: Bacteria > Pseudomonadota > Gammaproteobacteria > Burkholderiales > Gallionellaceae > Nitrotoga. Next base: position 13,209 of record VFLG01000073.1, on the reverse strand, counting down.
GCACCGGATTCAGCGTGCCATTGGCAGCCACCGCCTGGGTAATATCGCCCCGCTCCAGCGGCGCGGTCACATAGCGATTGTCCGTTGCCGATTTTGTGGGTATCAGCCACCAGGCGATAGCCCCCAGCACAGCCAACACCAGCAATGCCAGCAAACTTTTTTTTGCTATTTTTATATTCATCGTGCGCCTTAATGATTAGTTTGAACCAGGGTGAGATCAAGTTTGCCGATGGACTGGGCCAGGACAAATTTGCTCACCTTGAAATTGTACAGCGCGCTGACCTGCTGCTGGCGCGCACTGGCCAGGACACTCTGCGCGGTCAGCACATCCAGAATGTTACCCAACCCGGCCTGATAGCGGCCTGATATCATTTTTTCAGATTGCTCTGCCGAGGCGAGCAGGTCATCTGCGGCACGCAACGCCTGGCTGTTGGTCAGCAACGCTTGATAAGCTTTCCACACCTCCAGCGCAATCTGGTTCGCCATGCGGTCGCGTTCTGCCACCCTTCCCTCCAACTGCGCCTGCGCCGTCCTGGCTTGATAAGTGCTCTTGAAGCCGGTGAATAGCGGTACGCTGAGCGAGATACCGATGCTCTGGCTATGCACCGTATTGGCCATATCAGATACTTTGGATTGCGCAACCGAACCGTTCAAATTGATACTCGGCCTACCGCTCGCCTTGGCGGCGGCAAGTTGCGCCTCGGCTACCTTGATCTGCGCCTCGGCTGCTTGCAGATCGGGGCGACTTAATCTTGCCTGTTCAATCAGCTTGCCTATGTCTTGTTCCACCACGGCGTCCTGCTCGGCCACTGAAGCGGTGCCATTTTCCGGTAGCGGGGAGGATAGCTCCAAGGCTTGAGTGACATCAAAACCCATGATATTGAGCAGCGTGCCTTGCGCATTCGCAGCTTCTCCTTCGGCACGAATGCGGTTCAACTTTGCCTGAGACAGCGCGGTTTGCGACTGCAAGCGGTCAGCCACCGTCGCCGCACCCGCCTGATAGCGGGCTTGCGCGGCATGCAAACTTTTATCCGCCGCCAGCTCGGCCACCTGGTAAGCCTGCACGCTGGCGCGCGCCGATAATAATGTGTAATAAGCTTGGACTGCGCTCAGGAAAGTGTTTTGCAACGCATCATCCCGCGTGGCATTGGCCGCCACCAGCAGCTGCTTGGCATTTTCCACGCTGGCGGCACGCCCGCCGAAGTCATATAACAAATAGCTGGCCGTCACCGCCATGCTTTTCTGGTCAGCCGAGGTGGTCGTGCCTGCCGCAGATGTGCGGGAGCTTGCAGCAGAAATCGTAGCGCCCAAGGTGGGCAGATAGGATGACATCGTGACCCCGAGCTGCGCCGCTTGCGCGCGCGCACCGGCCCATTGTGCGCGGGTCTGCGGGTTGTTGCACAACGCCAGATCAACCACGTCTGCCAGCGCAAGCGGATTCAGTATCCTGTCCGCATGGCAGACACGGCCTTCCGTAGCAAGCGGGTCGAAGCTTGCCAGAGCATTGAGTGGCCAGACAAGCAACATGCCCTCGAATAATATTAAAACCAGAACTGATTTATATCGCCACATAGTTAAGATTAGTTTTCATTAGCTGCCCATAAAAATAACAAGGGGATCACATCCTCTCCCCTTCTGTATTTATCCCGGATGTCCATTAGGGTGAAATGCCGTTGTAGGAGCGCAATTTATTGCGCGATGGCCGTGGACAATCGCCCGATAAATCGGGCTCCTACAAAGCTTGAACGGTCTAATGGATTATCCGGGTTTATTCTGACCCGCCAAATACAACCATGTTCCCACCACCGTATCCGGGTTCAGCGACACTGCATCTATGCCCTGCTCCACCAGCCACTGCGCCAGATCGGGATAGTCGGACGGGCCCTGCCCGCAGATGCCGATGTATTTGTCGGCTTTGCGGCAAGCCTGGATGGCCATGCCGAGCAACGCTTTCACCGCCGCATTGCGCTCGTCGAATGCGCCCGCCACCAGACCGGAATCGCGGTCTATGCCGAGCGTGAGCTGGGTCAGGTCATTCGAGCCGATGGAAAAACCATCGAAGTATTGCAGGAACTGTTCGGCCAGCAGCGCATTGGACGGAATCTCGCACATCATGATCACGCGCAGGCCATTTTCGCCGCGCCGCAAACCGTTTTTGGCCAGCTCGTCTATCACGCCGCTCGCTTCTTCGATGGTGCGAACAAAGGGTATCATCGCCTCGACATTGGTCAACCCCATCTCGTCGCGAACCTTACGCATGGCGCGGCACTCCAGCGCGAAGCAGTCGCGGAAGCTGTCGGAGATATAACGTGATGCTCCGCGAAATCCTATCATCGGATTTTCTTCCTGCGGCTCGTACTGCTTCCCTCCTAACAAACTGGAATATTCGTTGGATTTGAAATCGGAAAAGCGCACGATTACCGGCTTGGGCGCGAATGCCGCGCCCAATGTGGCGATGCCCTCGGCCAGCTTGTCCACATAAAAATCCACAGGGGTGGCATAGCCCGCCGTCCTGGCCTCCACTTGCATCTTCAGTTCGGCAGGCAGGTCAGGATAGGCCAGCACCGCCTTGGGATGCACGCCTATCATGCGCGCGATGATGAATTCCAGCCGCGCCAGCCCCACTCCTGCATTGGGCAGGCGACTGAACTCAAACGCCAGTTCCGGGTTGGCGACGTTGAGGGAAATTTTGACCGGCGGCTCCGGCATCTTGTCCAACGCCAGTTCAGTCACCTCGATATCGAGCAATCCCTGATACACCTTGCCGATATCGCCCTCGGCACAGGACACCGTGACCGCGTCGCCGCTTTTAAGCAAAGACGTGGCATCGCCGCAACCCACCACCGCCGGGATACCCAATTCGCGCGCCACGATAGCGGCATGGCAGGTGCGCCCGCCGCGATTGGTGACGATAGCCGAGGCGCGCTTCATCACCGGCTCCCAATCCGGGTCGGTCATGTCGGTCACCAGCACATCGCCCGCCTGCACCTCGGCCATTTTGCTGGCATCCGCCACCAGACAGACTTTGCCGCTACCGATGCGCTGGCCGATGGCGCGGCCGCTGACCAATACTTCCGAGGTTTTCTTCAACTGATAGCGGCGCAACATGTCGTGCTTGCTATGCGCTTGCACCGTCTCCGGTCGCGCCTGCAAGATATACAGCTTGCCATCCACACCGTCTTTTCCCCACTCGATGTCCATGGCGCGGCCATAATGTTGTTCTATGGTCAGCGCGTAGCGCGCCAGTTCTTCCACCTCGGCATCGGTGATGGAAAAGCGCTGGCTTTCTGCCGCAGGCACATCAACGGTCTTCACTGATCGTCCGCTTTCACTGGCTTCACCGAACAGCATTTTGATTGCCTTGCTGCCAAGGTTGCGGCGGATAACCGCAGGCTTGCCTTGCTTCAATGTCGGCTTGTACACATAGAATTCGTCCGGGTTGACTGACCCCTGCACCACAGTCTCGCCCAAGCCGTAGGCGGAAGTGATGAGCACCACTTGATCGAAACCGGATTCGGTATCCAGCGTAAATATCACGCCGCTCGCACCGATGTCACTGCGCACCATGCGCTGAATACCCGCCGACAACGCCACCGCCTGATGTTCAAACCCCTGGTGCACGCGATAGGAAATGGCACGGTCGTTATACAGCGAGGCGAATACCTGCTTGATGGCGGCCAGCACCTGTTCCTCGCCGTGAATGTTGAGAAAGGTTTCCTGCTGCCCGGCGAACGAAGCGTCCGGCAAATCCTCCGCCGTCGCCGAAGAGCGTACCGCCAGTGAAATTTCTGCGCCATCCTGCTGCAATTTTTTGTATGCGCTGCGCACCTCATCTGCCAGTCGCTGCGGTAACGGCACAGCCATGATCCACTGCCGTATCTGGCTGCCAACCCTGGCCAACTCGGTCACATCAGTCACCGCAAGATTATCGAGCGCTACTTGAATGCGCCGATCCAAGCCGCCCTGCGCCAGAAAGTCACGGTAAGCCGCAGCAGTGGTAGCGAAGCCACCCGGCACGCGCACACCAAGATGCGCAAGCTGACTGATCATCTCCCCGAGCGAGGCATTCTTGCCGCCCACGCTGCCGACATCGCTCATGCGCAATGCATCAAACCACGCGATATATTGTTGCTGTTTCATTTTTACCTCTAGCTTGGAGCGCGGGCGTGACGCCTGCGATCCAGTCATACCCGAACTGCGACATTTCATCAGCTGTGTGGCAGCAGTATAACAAGGACGGCAAAATCAGCACGGATGAAGTGGGGTTGAGCATATGGGAATCCCAGCCAAATCTTGTACAATGCGCCGATATCCTCAACTCACCGAAGCGCGGCGATAACCATGATAAAAAAGACATCGGCAATATCTATTTTTTTAGTTTTCCTCTCCCTGTCCGGCTGCAGCAGCATGCATGGCCAAGCCTGGATACCGGGCTGGAAACAGACCGCCTCTTTAAGCGTGCATCGTGCCGGCGCAGCGGTGGTGGTGGCGAACGACGTTATCTACATGATCGGTGGTATAGACGGCAGGGATTTCGTGAACACCACCGAATACGCCAAGATACACAAGGATGGTTCGCTAGGGCCGTGGCAGCCGGGTTCCCCGCTTATTGAAGCGCGCGGTTTTACTGAGGCAGTGGCGCACAACGGCTTTATCTATGTGGTGGGCGGCGGCAACGGGCCAAACGGGCATAATCTGCTGCATACGGTAGAACGCGCGCGGATATTGGCCAATGGTTCGCTGGGTCCGTGGCTGAAGCAAAGCGAAATGCAGGTAGGGCGTCGCTGTTCCAAAGCGCTTGCGACTGACAAAAAAATATATGCATTCGGCGGCTTCGGCGGTGTGATGCTGGATACAGTCGAGAGCGCGGAATTCCTACCCGATGGCAGTCTGGGCGAGTGGAAACTCGAACCCGAAATCATGACCGTGCCGCGCTATATCAACAGCGTCAAGAAGGTGGGTGACATCGCCTATGCCATCGGCGGGCATGAGCAGGATCGGGGCGTGGGCATCACATCGGTTGAACGGTCACAGTTTGATAACGCCGGTGTGCTGCAAAAATGGCAAACCACAAGTCCGATGAAAATCGGCCGCTACGCTCATTCTACGGCCTCTCATGGCGATTACATATATGCCATGGGCGGCCTGTCCGGGGCAGAATATCTGGACAGCATCGAGAAAACAAAAGTGGCAGCTGATGGCGAACTCAGCGCCTGGCAGACCACCACACCACTACCCCAACCCCGGTCTAATTTTAGCGCAATCCGCTACAACAATCACATTTACGTTCTGGGCGGCGCCAACAATGACGGCTACCTCACCAGCGTCGAATACGCCACGTCGAATGATGCTGGCGATATCGGCTTCTGGGGCAGCACCCAGGAAGCCGATTCATACAAAGTGGCGGCCGCAGCCATCAAGGCGAAAAAAACACAGTTACCCAACAGCGGCGTCGTGCAAGCGGTAATGCAAACCGCAGGCTATACTTACCTGCAAGTGCTCAAGAGCGACGGCACTATCGAATGGGTCGCGGGGCCGAAGGTGGAAATCGCGGTCAACAGCAAGGTGAGCTATAGCGAGGGCGTTGCCATGCCGAATTTTTACAGCAAGGAGCTGCAGCGCAACTTCCCTATGGTGCTATTTGTGGGGCAGGTGCAGAAGATCGAGTAAACAACCATCAGCCAAACCCGGTGGGTTTGAATTACGGGCTGAAAATCCTGATACGTGACGGCTGAACGACGCTTCTTAATGGCCGTCTCTACTACCCCATCACTTTAATCGATCGCCCTTGGCGAAAACCTCTCACCGCACATATCCGGCCATCATCTCCGCCGCGCAGCGCGCCTGCGCCATTCCCACACCACCATCACATACCACAGCATGCGCACGGCAAAGTAGCCCGCAATGGCAAGAATTATCGCCAGCAGCGGCAAACCGACCGCGAGCGGCTTGCCCAATGACACGATCCACTCCAGCATGGCGCTGTGCCAGTTGCTCCAACTCATTTGCGGCAGGGCGAAATGCGCAGGCGGCAGGTTATTGTGATGGCCGGTGATCAGGGCGCCGAGTTTATATGCCAGAAAATACAGCGGGGCAATGGTGAGCGGGTTGGTATAAAAAGTAGAGATCATCGCCACCGGCAGATTGACGCGAAACAGCACGGCTAAAAGTGCCGAGCCTATTATCTGCAAGGGGCCGGGAATCAGGCCGGTGAACAGGCCGACGGCCACCCCGCCCGCCACCGAGCGGCGGTGCAGATGCCACAGGTTGGGATGATGCAGCCAGACACTTAAAGGGCGCAGCCAGCGACTTTGCTTGATGGTGTCGTGGTTGGGCAGGTATTTCTTGAAATATTTTCTCGGCACAGGGCGCTCATTTCCGGCAAAATCCGGTTGCCAGATTACCTGATTATGTTGAACCTTGAAAGCGCTGAGCAGACTATGCGCACCACCATCCTATCTTTTGCTCTTGGAGTATGGCTGCTACAGCAGCAAGCGGAACTACCCGATTTCTATTGGGCGTGGCTGCCTGTGCTCCTCATTCCTGCCCTACTTCTGCCACGGCATGCTGTGTGGCAACGCATCGTCAATCACACTCTGCTCGTCATCATTGCTTGTGGTTTGGGATTTTTCTACGCGGCATGGTTCGCGCAACACCGGCTGTCCGACCACTTGCCTGCCGAGTGGCAGGGCAAAGATATTGAGGTGATTGGGGTCGTGGCAGAAATGCCCAGGCTGCACGAACGCGGCTTGCGCTTTGTGTTCGATGTGGAACAGGTGCTCACCCCCGATGCCACCATCCCGCCACACATCCTGCTGGCCACATACAATAGCGCGCGCAACGACATACTCACACTCCACGCAGGCGAACGCTGGCAACTCACGGTACGCCTGAAGCAGCCGCACGGCAGCAGCAATCCGCACGGTTTCGATTTTGAGGCCTGGATGCTGGAGCGCAAGCTGCGCGCCAGCGGTTACATTCGCCCCAAGCCTGTCCTGAGCCCAGTCGAAGGGGGATTGAATCGGCGGCTGGACGAACGGGTGAAAACACCCGCTTACCTGATCGAGTCTATGCGTGAAAATGTGCGCGACTCATTCCAGAAAACGCTGGGCGACGCGCCTTACGCCGGAGTGCTGACGGCACTTGCCATCGGCGACCAGGCCAGCATTCCGGCCAGCCAGTGGCAGGTATTCACGCGCACCGGGGTCAACCATCTGATGAGCATTTCTGGCCTGCATATCACCATGCTGGCGGGATTGGTGTTTGCGCTGACCTATTGGCTGTGGCGGCGCAGCGTATGGCTCACGCACAGATTGCCAGCGCGCAAGGCGGCGATACTCGCCGGCTTGCTGGTGGCGTTCGGCTATGCACTGCTGGCGGGCTACGGCGTACCGGCACAGCGCACGGTGTATATGTTGGCAACAATCGCCGCCGCGCTATGGCTATCGCGTACTGTCGCGCCGTCGCAACTGCTCTGCGCCGCTTTGCTGGTGGTGTTGCTGCTCGATCCGTGGGCGGTGCTGTCGCCGGGATTCTGGCTATCGTTTGGCGCAGTGGCGCTGATTTTTTATATCACCGCTCACCGCTTGCATCGTTCGCACTGGCTGATGGAATATGGACGAGTGCAGTGGGCAATGAGCATCGGCTTGATCCCGCCGCTGTTGGCGCTGTTCCAGCAGGTTTCGCTGGTGTCGCCAATCGCCAATGCCTTCGCCATTCCGCTGGTGAGTCTGATTGTGGTGCCGCTCACCCTGCTCGGTGCGCTGCTGCCGTTTGACTGGATTTTGCACCTGGCCCATCAGGTGATGGCGCTGTGCATGGCCGCGCTGGAGTGGCTGAACAGCCTGCCGGACACGGTGTGGACACAACATGCGCCGCCGGCATGGAGCATCGTTGTCGGCATGGTTGGTGTGTTGTGGCTGCTGCTGCCGCGCGGCTTTCCAGCGCGCTGGATGGGGCTGCTGCTACTACTCCCGATGTTTCTGGTGCTGCCCGCATCGCCGCCGCAGGGTGCGCTGCGCCTGGTCATTTTCGATGTCGGCCAGGGTTTATCTGTCGTTGCACAGACTCATAATCATGCGCTGCTCTACGACACCGGGCCGGATTTCAGCGGCGAAGCCGACAGCGGCAACCGCATCCTGATCCCCTCGCTGCAAGCACAAGGCATTGCGCAACTCGACGGGCTGATGCTGACCCATGATGACAGCGACCACACCGGCGGGGCACGCTCCATCCTCCAGTCTATGCCGGTGGGCTGGCTGTCTTCTTCTTTGCCCGATGACAGCCCCATCCTGCAACAGGCAACCCCCACCCTAACCCTCCCCCAAGGGGAGAGGGGACTGTTGCGCTGCGTGGACGGACAAACCTGGGAATGGGACGGCGTGCGCTTCGAGGTGCTGCATCCGGCAACAGAGAGCTATGCGCAGGAAAAAATCCGCGACAACAATCGCAGTTGCGTATTAAAAATCAGCACCGGCAAAAACAGCGTGCTGCTCGCCGCCGACATCGAGAAAGATGCCGAATGGCGCTTGCTGCAAAACCATGCCGACAAGCTTTCCGCCACACTGCTGGTGGTGCCGCACCACGGCAGCAAGACTTCATCCACCGAGCAATTTGTCGAGGCCGTACAGCCGCGCTATGCGGTATTCACCGTCGGCTACCGCAACCGCTACGGTCACCCCAAGCCGGAAGTGGTCGAGCGCTATCGCGCGACAGGCAGCGAACTATTGCGCTCGGATGAGGACGGCGCGATTGTGGTGGAGATGGATGCACAGAAATTTACCGTCGAACGCTATCGCAAGACCCATGCGCGCTACTGGCACCGTCAGCAGATTGCCGATCAATAGTTTTGAAATTGTCGTTGTTGTGATGATGGCTCAAGCGTAAATATTAAGTGGCTGGTTCAATGCTCAGCTAGATGAAAAACTGGTAGCATGAAACCCGCCCGCTGGAAGACGAAAAACAACGGGAATCTCCCATTCATTTACCATCATCAATATATGTCCGCCATCCGGCTATTGCCCGACCTGCTTATCAATCAAATCGCCGCTGGCGAGGTCATCGAACGTCCTGCTGCTGCGCTCAAGGAGCTGCTGGAAAATAGTCTGGATGCGGGTGCCACCGAAATAGCCGTGCAACTTGAGGGCGGTGGCGTGAAGCTGTTGCGGGTGCGCGACAACGGCAGCGGCATCGTGCGCGATGAACTACCGTTCGCCTTGATGCGGCACGCCACCAGCAAGATCGCCTCGCTGGAAGATTTGCAGCGCGTCGCCAGCATGGGCTTTCGCGGCGAGGCGCTGGCCAGCTTGGCGGCGGTGGCGCAAGTGCTGCTCACCAGCCGCCATGCCGAAGCTGCCCATGCCTGGCAGATTCAGGCCGGGGATGGCACACTGGGCGATGCCGCACCCGCCGCCCACGCGCAGGGAACCAGCGTGGAAATGCGCGAGCTGTATTTCAACACGCCGGCGCGGCGTAAATTTCTCAAGTCCGAAGCCACCGAGTTCGCCTATTGCGAAGAAACCTTCAAGCGCATCGCGCTGTCGCGGCCGGATGTCGCTTTCTCGCTGCAACATAACGGACGCACGGTATGGCAACTACCTGGATTCCCCCCCTCCCCCTCGGGGGGAAGGGCTGGGGGAGAGGGTAGACTCCAGCGAATCGCAGCATTGCTGGGTCAGGATTTCGCGCAAAGTGCAGTATCTGTAGAACGGCAGGCGGCAGGTCTGCATTTGTATGGCATGGCCTCGCTGCCGGCCTACTCAAAAGCCACGCGTGAGGCACAATACTTTTTTGTAAACGGGCGCTTCATCCGCGACAAAGTGGTGGCGCATGCCATCCGCCAAGCCTATCAGGACATTCTGCATCACCAGCGCCATCCGGCTTTCGTGCTGTTCCTTGACCTGCCGCCGGAACAGGTGGATGTGAATGTGCATCCGGCCAAAAGCGAGGTGCGTTTCCGCGAGAGTCAGGGTATCCATCAATTTGTGTTCCACACGCTGCAACAGGCATTGGGCAAACCGGCCAGCACGGCGGAAAACTCGCCCGGCATGGCAAGTCAGAGGACAGATGACAGAAGACAGGGGACAGAACCGGTGCAGCAGCCGATGCGCTTGCACACGGCTGCGCAACCGCTGGCATTCTATGACGCGCTGTTTGGCGCAAGCCGCGCTGCTCCTTTACCCGCATTCGCAGCGCCATTCCCGGATATCCACACCGAGGACGAAAACGGCATCCCGCCGCTGGGCTTTGCGCTGGCACAGCTTGCGGGCATCTACATCCTTGCGCAAAATAAAAATGGCCTGGTGGTAGTAGACATGCATGCCGCACATGAACGCATTGTGTATGAAAAACTCAAGACGGCGCTCGATGGCCAACAAATTCCAACGCAACCGCTGCTGATTCCAGTGAGCTTTGCCGCCGAGGCATTGGATATCGCCACAGCCGAAGAAGAACGTGCTGCCATCATGCAGCTGGGATTCGACATCATGCCGCTGTCACCGACCACACTTGCGGTGCGCGCCATGCCGGCCATGCTCAAACAGGCACACGCTGAAGCCGCCGCACGTGATGTGTTGCAGGAAATGCGCGAGTACGGCGCCGCGCGCGCGCTGACCGAACGCCGCAACGAGCTGCTGTCCACGCTGGCCTGCCATTCCGCCGTGCGCGCCAATCAAAGCCTGACCATTGCAGAAATGAACGGGATCCTGCGCGAAATGGAACGCACCGAACGCTCCGGCCAGTGCAACCACGGCCGCCCGACCTGGTTCCAGATGACCATCACGGAATTGGATGCTTTGTTCATGCGCGGCCAGTAGGGGCGCGATTCACCCTGCGGGTGCGAGAACCTCTGCGAGGCATCGCGCCCCAATTTATTCATGTACCGGGAAAAGGGCGCGATAAATCGCGCCCCTACAAAGTTTTGCGACTAACAACTAACGACTCAAAATTTCCATCCGCCATTTTTTTGATGGGGCCTACCGCCAGCGGCAAGACTCACGTCGCGGTGGAACTGGTGCAGCAGATGCCGGTAGAACTGATCAGCGTGGATTCGGCACTGGTCTATCGCAACATGGACATCGGCACTGCCAAGCCGGACGCCGCCACTCTCGCCCGTGCGCCGCACCACCTGATAAACATCATCGACCCGACCGAAGCCTATTCTGCTGCGGCATTCCGCCGTGATGCGCTGCGCCTGATGGCGGACATCACGCAGCGCGGACGTATCCCCTTGCTGGTCGGTGGCACGATGCTTTACTTCAAGGCACTGCGCGAGGGTTTGAGCGAGCTGCCGCAAGCCGATGCGGCGCTGCGCGCCAAGCTGGATACCGAGATTGCACAGCACGGCATCCAGCACTTGCACCGCCAACTGGCACAGGTGGATGCCGAGACGGCTGCCCGCCTTGCTCCCAACGACACGCAGCGCATCCAGCGCGCACTGGAAATCTATCGCCTCACCGGGCAACCGATGTCCGTCCTGATAAAGCAGCAAGCACAACACGAACTGCCCTACCGCATCCTGCCCATCGCGCTCGTTCCGTCCGACCGCGCCGTGCTGCACCAGCGCATTGCCACACGTTTTGCAGCCATGCTGAAACTGGGATTGGTGGACGAACTGCGCAGCCTGCGCAAAAAATATCCGCTGCAGCAGAACATGACCTCAATGCGCTGCGTCGGCTACCGTCAGGCATGGCAATTTATGGAAGGAGAAATCAGCGAAGCGGAACTGCTCGACCAAGGCCTCGCCGCCACGCGACAGTTAGCGAAACGCCAGCTCACTTGGCTGCGCTCCATGCCGGAAAATATCGAAGTGGATTGCCTTGCTCCAGACATGGAAAAGATCGTGCTCTCCGAACTGAGCCGCTTTGTGCTAAGGTAGTTTGATATGTAAGCGTTAAAATTTCTTGAGCAACGCAGTATCGCGACGGAGTTTGGATTTTTAGAGATGCCCGCTAGTCGCAGTCCTGTTCTTGCCGCACACCATGCGCACAGCATGCCATCAACTTCTTTAAGGAGGAACGAGTCATGATCAAGATCGCCATCATCATCGGAAGCACGCGTCCCGGTCGCAAAGCTGATTCAGTTGCCAAGTGGGTACACGAAATTGCCAAGAAGCGTAGCGATGCCGCATTCGAAATCGTCGATATCAAAGACTACAACCTGCCTCTCCTCGACGAGCCGGTGCCGCCTTCCATGGGGCAATACAGCCAGCCGCACACCAAGACATGGTCCGCCAAAATCGCCTCTTTCGACGCCTATGTTTTTGTCACGCCGGAATACAACCACAGCACCTCTGGCGCGCTCAAAAACGCAATCGATTATCTATACCGTGAATGGAACAACAAGGCGGCGGGGTTCGTGGGTTACGGCAGCTCAGGCGGAACGCGCGCTGTGGAAAATCTGCGGCTGATCATGGGCGAACTGCAAGTAGCCGATGTGCGCGCCCAAGTCATACTCTCCCTGTTCACCGACTTCGAGAACTTCACCATCTTCAAGCCGGCAGCCATGCACGAGCAATCCGTCAACGCCATGCTCGACCAGGTAGTCGCGTGGGGCGGTGCGTTGAAGACGTTGCGCAACAAATAGCGTCCGCGTGGTCAGGTAAATCCCGCCCACTCCACTCTACTTATTTTCAAACCACCACACGGAGAAACACCATGATCACCATAAATTTCAAGCGCGAAATTTCCGACACCGTTGACCACGCCATTGAGCGCGCAACCAAGGCGCTGGCCGCCGAGGGTTTCGGCATCCTCACCCGCATCGACATGCACAGCAAGATCAAGGAGAAGACCGGCAAGGATATTATCCCCACCGTGATTCTCGGCGCATGCAACCCGAACCTCGCCTACGAGGCCTACACCGCGAACAGCGATGTGGCGAGTCTGCTGCCGTGCAACGCGGTGATCCGCGAGATCGCGCCCGGCAAAGTATCGGTCGAATTCGCCAAGCCCACCGGGATGATGAAGATGCTGGGTGATGCCAGACTTACTGCCCTGGCCGTCGAGGCAGATGCCAGGATCGAGCGCGCACTATCGAATGTCTGACTTCTGCCCGCGCGTATAATGCGCACCTCATTTTTTAGAGGCACCCTTAAGTCCGATTTTAAGCCTTGCCGAAGACATCAACATCGCCCGGCTTGCGCAGCATCTTGTTCACCTCATCCTGATGCGCGGTTTCTTTGACGATCATGTCGCGGGCGTATTCTTCGAG
>VFLG01000048.1 GCA_009885195.1 Gallionellaceae bacterium | reverse complement strand
TGCGCTTGCGCGTCATTTCAACCAACCCCAACGAAGAGAAGCCATTCACCGTGATGCGGGTGTGGTCGCGCGCCAGCGCTTTCTTGAATTCATCCAGCACGGCATTGCGGTGTTCCTGCGAGTCCATGTCAATAAAATCACAGATGATGATGCCGCCCAGGTTACGCAGGCGTAGCTGGCGTGCGGTAATCTGGGCAGCCTCCAGGTTGGTCTTGAAGATAGTGTCGTCGAAATTGCGCCCGCCGACGAAGCCGCCGGTATTGACGTCGATTGTGGTTAGCGCTTCGGTCTGGTCGATGATGAGATAGCCGCCGGACTTCAGGTTCACGCGCCGCGACAGCGCGCGCTCAATTTCTTCTTCTACGCCATACAGGTCGAACAGCGGGCGCTCGCCGGCATAATGTCCCAGGCGCGATACCGCGCCGGAAATATAGTCTTGTGCAAAGGCCGTCATGCGCTGATAGGTTTCACGCGAATCCACCAGGATGCGCGTGGTGTATTCGTTGACGAAATCGCGCAGCACACGCAGGCTGATGTCGAGCTCCTGATACAGTAAGGCGGGGGCGGGCGAGGATTTTGCCTGCTCCCGCAGTTTGTTCCACAGCTTGTCGAGGTATTCAATGTCGGCCAGCAAATCCGCTTCCGATGCGGTTTCCGCCATGGTGCGAACGATGTAGCCGCCGCTGTGCTCACTGGGCAGTAACTGTTGCAGTTTGGTGCGCAGCAATTCGCGCTCGGTTTCATCTTCGATGCGTTGTGATACGCCGATGTGTGATTCCTGCGGCAGGTACACCAGCAATCGTCCGGCGATGCTGATCTGGGTAGAAAGCCGGGCACCCTTGCTGCCGAGGGGATCCTTGATCACCTGTACCAGCAGCGACTGTGCTTCATACAGCATTTTTTCGATAGGTTGGGCGGCATCGAGGTTGTTGCGGTTCTCCCAGATGTCGGCAACGTGCAGGAAGGCGGAGCGTTCCAGCCCGATGTCAATGAAGGCGGATTGCATGCCGGGCAGCACACGCATTACGCGCCCGACATAGACGTTGCTGACGATACCGAGATGGCTGCCGCGCTCAATGTGCAGTTCTTGCACCACCCCCTGCTGCATCACCGCAACCCGGGTCTCCTGCGGGGTGACATTGATCAGAATCTCGTCATTCACAGTATGGGGTATCCGAATGTCTGCAATAATTCTGCCGTCTCGAACAGCGGCAAGCCCATCACGCCGGAGTAGCTGCCCTCCAGTTGTTGTATGAATGCAGCGGCATAACCCTGGATGGCATATGCGCCAGCCTTGTCCAGCGGCTCGTTGGTGAGCAGGTAGTGCTGGATGCGTGCTTCGCTAAGCGTGGCAAAAGTGACCTTGCTGACCGATAAGCGCATTTCCAGGCGCGCCTCAAAGATCACTGCGACCGCACTCAACACCTGGTGCTGACGTCCGGACAGTGCGCGCAGCGTGGCGGCAGCCTGTTCGCGGCCATGCGGCTTGCCGATAATTTTGCCGTCCAGAATGACGCTGGTGTCTGCGGCCAGCACCGGGAACAAAGGCAGGTTGCGGAATTTCAGGGCGCTCCATCCGGCATCGGCCTTTTCCTGGCAAATGCGCCGCACATAGGCTTCAGGCAATTCATCCTTGAGCGGAGTTTCGTCCATATCCAGAGTGCGGCACGGGTCAAAGCGCGGCAGCAACATTTCAAAATGCACCCCGATCTGCTTGAGCAGGTCGCGGCGGCGCGGGCTTTGTGAAGCGAGGTAAATACGCGGCTGGATGACCATGACATTGACGACCTATTCACGATGATAGGGGTGATTGTGCATCAGACTGTAGGCCCGATACAACTGTTCCGCCAGCATGACTCGCACCAGGCCATGTGGCAGAGTCATGGCCGATAGCGCCAGCAACTGCTGCGCGCTGTTTTTAACCGACTCATGCAAACCATCCGCGCCACCGATGATGAAGGCCACATCATTGCCGCTGCCCATCCAGGCCTGCATTTGTTGCGCCATCTGTTTAGTAGAAAGAGGCGCACCCTGTTCATCCAGCGCTATGTGCAACGCATCTTGCGGCAGGGCAGCGAGTATGCGTTGCGCTTCCGCCGCCATGATCTGCGCTACGTTCTTGCCGGTGGTGCGCGGCTCCGGCTTGATTTCGACGAGCTCAATCCTGCTCTCGCGCGGCATGCGCTTGGCATATTCTTTAAAGCCAGTCGTGATCCAGTCCGGCATTTTGTGCCCCACGGCCACGACAAAAAGTTTCATTTTGCACTGTGCTGCGTCGAAATGGGCGGCTTATATTGCTTGTCCCATAACTCTTCCAGCCGGTAATAAGCGCGCACTGCAGGCTGCATGATATGCACGATTACGTCGTCGAGATCGACCAGCACCCATTCGCCGCTTTCTTCACCCTCTGTGCTGAGCACCTCAGCTCCGCGTAGCTTGAGTTCTTTAGACACATGGTCGGCCAATGCCCTGGTTTGACGCGGGGAATTGGCGCTGGCAATGACCATGCGCCCAAACAGCGCGCTAAGCTTGCTGGTGTCGATGACCGTGATATGGCTGGCTTTGATATCTTCCAGCGCAGTGATAACGGCCTGAGTTTTTTCTTCAATGGTTAGCATGTTTAGGTATACAGGGTATGTGATTGGATGTAATTGGCTACCGCGTCAGGCAGCAAATAGCGAATGTTCTTTTTCTCGGCGCAACGCCTGCGAATATCAGTGGCGGAAATTTCCAGCAGCGGCATATCCAGCACCACCACCGCCCCGCCGGGAGACTCGTGCAAAACGCGGGGAACAGGTGCCAGGCGAGCGGTGTATTGCTGCCGCAATGCACTGTCGGCTGTGGTGATGGCATTACCCAGCGGCAGGCCGGGACGTTGCACGACCACGATGTGCGCCAGTTCAAACAGATTGTTCCAGTCATGCCAGGTATGCAGCGACAGAAAAGCATCGCCACCCATCAGCAGGCACAACGGTCGTTGCGCACCGAGTTCAACGCGCAACGAGCGTAGCGTATCCACAGTGTAACAAGGATCGACGCGATGAATTTCGCGCTCATCCAGCACGAACGAAGCGTTGCCTTGCAGTGCCAGGCGCACCATGTTCAGCCGGTGTGACGCGGCGGCACAAGGTGCATCGCGATGCGGCGGCGTACCGCCGGGAATGAAGCGCACCTCGGCCAGATCGCATTGCTCCAGTGCTTCCTGCGCCAGACGCAAATGCCCGTGGTGGATCGGGTCGAAGGTGCCGCCGAGAATGCCAACAGGTTTGTTACGCACGGATTTACGATGCAAGACGGCGAGCATCCACCAGCACTTGCGCCAAATAGGTGGTGAAACGCGCGGCGGCGGCGCCATCAATCACGCGGTGGTCATACGACAGTGACAACGGCAACATCAATCGCGGCACGAATTCACCCTCCTTGTACACCGGCTTCATGCTGGCCCTGGATACGCCGAGAATCGCCACTTCCGGTGCATTGATGATCGGCGTGAACGCCGTGCCGCCGATACCGCCCAGACTGGAAATGGAAAAGCAGCCGCCTTGCATTTCGGTGGCAGGCAATTTTTTCTCGCGCGCCTTGGCGCTGACCTCGCCCAGTTCCCTGGCCAGTTGCACCAGATCTTTCTTATCCACGTCGCGCAACACCGGCACCATCAGCCCGTCCGGCGTATCTACTGCCACACCGATGTGGAAATATTTTTTCAGCACCAGATTTTCGCCGCTGGCATCGAGCGAGGCATTGAACTCAGGATATTGCTGCAAGGCCGCGACCACAGCCTTGAGCAAAAAAGCGAGCGGGGTAATCTTGACGTTCTGCGCGGCATATTGCTCGTTCAGTTGCTTGCGCAAGGCTTCCATTTCGGTGATGTCGGCCTCGTCGAATTGGGTGACATGCGGAATGCTGACCCAGTTGCGGTGCAGGTTCGCGCCGGCCATTTTTCTGATGCGCGATAACGGTTTAGTTTCAATCGCGCCGAATTTGGCGAAGTCCACCACCGGCATGGCCGCTACCTGCAATCCGCTCGCGCCGCCGCGCAGCTGTGTCAGTGCAGCTTTGACGAAGCCCTGCACGTCGCTTTTGGTAACACGACCTTTTATTCCGCTGCCTGTTACGCGCGCGAGATCAACGCCGAGTTCGCGTGCGAAGCGGCGGATGGAGGGGCTGGCGTGAGATTTGGAGTGCAGCGACGCGTCGCTGCCATTTAAAACCGGCTGGGTTGCGCCAATAGCAGGCGCGATGATCGAAGCTGACGCAATTGGCGCAGCGGCGGGTTTAGCGGGTGCGGATTCGTCCGCGTTTTGCAAAGATGATTGAATTGCGCCTTGCGCAGGCGGCGACGCGTCGCCGCACTCCAAAATTAAAATCAACGAGCCTTCCGATATTTTGTCGCCCACTTTGACTTTAACTTCCTTCACCACGCCATCGAATGGCGCAGGCACATCCATAGTGGCCTTGTCCGTTTCCAGGGTAAACAGCGACTGCTCCGCCTTGACTATGTCGCCCGCCTTGACCATCACCTCGATCACCGGCACATCTTTGTAATCGCCGATGTCCGGCACCAATACCTGTTTGATGCCTGTCCTGAGCGTTGTCGAAGGGTTTGCCATAATTAAACAGTCACCGGATTCGGTTTGTCCGGATTGATTTTGTACAGCTTGATTGCCTTGCTGACTTCCTTCGCATCTATTGTGCCTTCGTCGGCCAGCGCTTTCAGTGCGGCGATAGCCACATAATGGCGATCCACCTCAAAGAAATGACGCAATTTCTTGCGCGTATCAGACCGGCCAAAACCATCCGTACCCAGCACCTTGTAACGTCCGTGGATATAAGGACGAATCTGGTCGGCATAGCTCTTGATGTAATCGGTCGCCGCGATCACCGGGCCGCTGTGCTTGGACAGACATTGCTCGACATAGCTTGCGCGCCGGGGAGCCTCAGGATGCAGCATATTCCACCGCTCACAATCCAGCCCGTCACGGCGCAATTCATTGAAACTGGTCACGCTCCAAATGTCAGACGCCACACCGAAATCCTTCTCCAGCAATTCCGCCGCAGCAATCACCTCGCGCAAAATCGTGCCACTCCCCATCAGTTGGACTGTTGCTTTTTTCTGTCCTCCGTCCTCTGTCCTCTGTCCTCTGAAAAGGTACATCCCCTTGATAATGCCCGTCTCCGCGCCTTGCGGCATGGCCGGGTGCGCATAGTTTTCATTCATCACGGTGAGGTAATAGAACACGTCTTGTTGCTCGACATACATGCGGCGCATGCCATCCTGAATAATGACCGCGAGTTCGTAAGCGAAGGTCGGGTCGTAGGCCACGCAATTCGGGATCATGGCTGCCATCAAATGGCTTTGCCCGTCTTCATGCTGCAAACCTTCGCCATTTAATGTCGTGCGACCAGCCGTTCCACCCAGCAAAAATCCGCGCGCACGCATGTCGCCCGCCGCCCAGATTAGATCGCCGACGCGCTGAAAACCGAACATGGAGTAGTAAATATAAAACGGCAGCATGGTCTTGCCGTGATTGGCGTAAGAGGTCGCAGCAGCAATCCAGGATGACATCGCGCCCGCTTCGTTGATGCCTTCCTGCAAAATCTGTCCGCTCTGATCTTCCTTGTAGAACATCAGTTGATCGGCGTCCTGCGGTGTATACAGCTGTCCCACTTGCGAAAAAATACCGAGCTGACGGAACAAGCCTTCCATACCGAATGTGCGCGACTCATCCGGCACAATAGGCACCACCAGTTTGCCGATGTTTTTGTCTTTAACCAGAATACCGAGCATGCGCACAAACGCCATGGTGGTGGAAATTTCACGCTCGTCTGTGCCTTTCAGCAGCACCTCGAATGCATCCAGTCCGGGCACTGGCAGCGCTTCGTTGACCGGCTTGCGCTGCGGCACCACGCCCATCGCTTGCGCGCGTTCCTTGAGATAGCGCATCTCCAGACTGTCCTCGGCGGGACGGTAGAAATTCAGACTTTCCACTTGTTCGTCGCTCAGTGGAATGTTGAAGCGGTCGCGGAATTTTAGCAGCACTTCATCGGTCATTTTCTTTTGCTGATGGGTGATGTTCTGACCCTCGCCCGCTTCGCCCATGCCGTAGCCCTTTACGGTCTTGGCCAAGATCACGGTCGGCTGACCGGTATGTTTGCTGGCCGCCGCATAAGCGGCAAATACCTTTCCCGTATCGTGACCGCCGCGATTCAAGTGCCAGATTTCTTGATCCGTCATGTCGGCAACCATTTCCAGCAGCTCCGGGTACTTGCCGAAGAAGTGTAGTCTTACATACGCGCCGTCTTTCGATTTGTAAGTCTGATATTCGCCGTCCACCACTTCCTGCATGCGCTTTTGCAACAGGCCGTTTTTGTCTTTGGCGAATAACCTGTCCCACAGATCACCCCATACCACTTTGATGACATTCCAGCCCGCGCCCCGGAACACGCCTTCCAGTTCCTGGATAATTTTTCCGTTACCACGCACCGGGCCATCAAGGCGTTGCAGATTGCAGTTGATAACAAAAATCAGGTTATCGAGATTTTCGCGCCCGGCCATCGAAATCGCACCCAGTGACTCCGGCTCATCCGTCTCGCCATCACCCAGGTACGCCCACACCTTGCGCCCCGCTGTTTGAACGATGCCGCGATGCTCCAGGTAGCGCATGAAGCGCGCTTGGTAAATCGCCATCAGCGGGCCGAGACCCATGGACACGGTGGGGAACTGCCACAAGTCCGGCATCAGCCACGGATGCGGATAAGAAGACAAGCCGCCGCCTTCCGTTTCCTGGCGGAACTTGTACATCTGCTCTTCACTGATACGCCCTTCGAGGAAAGCGCGGGCGTAAATGCCGGGCGAGGAATGACCCTGGAAATACACCAGATCGCCGCCATGCGTGGCGGTCTTGCCGTGGAAAAAATGATTAAATCCCACGTCATACAAAGTGGCGGCGGAAGCAAAACTGGCGATATGCCCGCCCAGCTCGGACGAGTCGCGGTTGGCATTCAACACCAGCACCATCGCGTTCCAGCGCACCCATGCACGGATGCGGTGCTCCAGATCCTGGTTGCCGGTGGAGCGTTGCTCTTCGCCCACCGGAATAGTGTTGCAGTACGGTGTGGTTGCGGAAAACGGCATGGCAGCGCCGGAGTTGCGCGCTTTGTCTATCAGTTGCCCGAGCAGAAACTGGGCGCGTTCTGCGCCTTCGTTTTTCAGCACTGACTCAAGGGCATCCAGCCACTCCTGGGTTTCTTGCGGATCGTAATCGGGTAATGATGCCATCTAGCTATTCTCTCTTTATTGCAACGTTATTCTTGAGGGTTCCCTTGTTCCGAACAATCTATTATCTCTTGCTCGGTGATAATCCATCCGATTTTTACATCCGTCGCTTCCTGCGGGATTTGTTCGACGATTTGCAGCGCAAAGGCTGCTGCGGCCAACGCGGGGCTATGCGTCATGCGAGCCAGCAGCTTGTCGTAAAAACCGCCGCCGTAGCCCAGCCGCGCGCCGTTACGGGTGAAAGCCACGCCCGGCAACAAAATAAAATCCGCTTCTTCCAACTTTGCCGCAACACAGCTTTGCGGCAGCGGCTCGCGTATGCCATAAGCGCCCGGCGCCAATTGCGCATCCACATCAGTCACGCGATACAGTTCCAGCTCGCGTGTATCCATATTCACTTTAGGCAGCAATAGCGTCTTGCCATCGGCCAGCACTTGCCGCACCCAACTGTTGCTTTCAAATTCCGCGCCGAAACTCATGTAGCCCAACACCGTATGCGCCTTGCGGTAAACATCCAGGCGCAACAGCCGCGCCGTTATTTCGCGGCTTAATTGTGCGCGCCCGCCTTGCGACAGCGCAGCGCGGTCGGCGATTATACGTTGCCTGAGGGTAAGCTTCATAGTCTGAATAGTCATGGTCGCACCGCCTTTCTCGCCCATGTAGTCAATTGGGCGGCATCTTCCAGAATTTCGACAGGAACTTCGCGGTAATTCTTCAAAATCTGTTTTTTGGAGGGTGCGAACACGACTGCGTGATGGCGCAAATAATCGTCCAGGGTGTCAGGGTGAGTTTTGAAATACAAACGGCCATCATGCACAATACCAAAAAACTGCTCACCGCAATATAGGCCATAGCCGCCAAACATGGCGCGGCAGCGCACGTCATCGAGAGCGGCGAGTTGTTCCAGCACATAGTCACGGAAAGAATCCGTGCTCACTCTTGTGTTTATCCTAAAAACAATCGATACGCCGCATTGTCACTCTCATCCCAATACCGATAACCAAGTTTGTCGAGAAAGGCGGAGAGCGCCTTCTTATCGTGGTGCGGCACTTGCATGCCGACCAGCACGCGGCCGTAATCCGCGCCGTGATTGCGGTAGTGGAACAGGCTGATGTTCCAGCTGTGGTTCATGCTGTTGAGGAATTTCATCAGCGCGCCGGGACGTTCCGGGAATTCGAAACGGAACATGATTTCGTCTTTGAGGCCGGGCGCGTGTCCGCCGACCAGGTGGCGCACGTGCAGCTTGGCCATTTCGTTGTCGGTGAAATTCTGCGTGTGCAGCTTGTGCTTCTTCAGCGCGGCGACCAGTTTGGTCGTCTCGGACTGATCTTTCACCTGCACGCCGACGAACACTTGCGCCGCTTTCGGATCGGCGTAGCGGTAGTTGAATTCGGTGATGTTGCGCTGCCCCAGCAGGGCGCAGAATTTGCGGAAGCTGCCCGGTGTTTCCGGGATGCTCACCGCCAGAATCGCTTCGCGCTTCTCGCCGATTTCGGCGCGCTCGGCGACGAAACGCAGGCGATCGAAATTCATGTTGGCGCCGCTGGCGATGGCGACCAGCGTCTTGCCTTTAAGCTTTTCGCGCGCCGCATACAGCTTGGCACCGGCGATGGCCAGCGCGCCCGCCGGCTCCAGAATGGAGCGCGTGTCCTCGAACACATCCTTGATCGCGGCGCAGACGGCATCGGTATCCACTAGCATGATTTCGTCCACCAGCTCGCGGCACAGGCGGAAGGTTTCCTGCCCGACTTGCTTCACCGCCACGCCATCGGCAAACAGGCCGACATGCGCTAACGTCACGCGGCGTTTGGTTTTAAGCGACTGATACATGGCATCGGAATCCACCGGCTGCACGCCGATGATTTTGATGTCGGGGCGCACTTGCTTGACGTAGGCGGCCACGCCGGAGATCAGGCCGCCGCCACCGATGGGCACGAAAATCGCGTGGATAGGCTGGTTGTGCTGGCGCAGTATTTCCATGCCTATGGTGCCTTGCCCGGCGATCACATCGGGATCGTCGTAAGGATGGACGAAGGTGAGCTGGTATTTCTGTTCCAGTTCCAGCGCATGGGCATAGGCATCGGAATAGGAATCGCCGTGCAACACCACTTTCGCGCCACGGCTGGCGACCGCTTGCAGCTTAATCTGCGGCGTGGTGGCCGGCATCACGATGACGGCCTTGCAACCCAGTTTCTTGGCGGCGAGCGCCACGCCTTGCGCGTGATTGCCAGCCGAAGCGGCAATCACGCCGCGCTTGAGTTGCGCAGGCGTCAGGTTAGCCATCTTGTTGTACGCGCCGCGCAGCTTGAAGGAGAACACCGGCTGCATGTCTTCGCGCTTCAACAATAAATTGTTGCCGATGCGCGCAGATAGATTGGGCGCGGCTTCCAGCGGACTTTCGATGGCCACGTCATAAACGCGGGCGGTAAGGATGCGTTTCAAGTAACTTTGCATGGGGCGCCTCTAAAAATCCAGATTCCATCCCAACTGCTGCGTTGCGGGAAGAATTTCTTGCTTACATATTTGGAATATGCGGCGCTTCGAAATTCTTCCCACGCCTTGCATTTGGGCGAACTCTGAATTTTTAGAGACACCCCACAGTGGGCTATACTTCAAATGGTGAACCGCAAGATTAGCAGGAATTGCATCTAAGTAGGAAGGGTTTCATGGCGGCAACTGTTTCTAAAAATCTCAATTCCTGCAATAATCGGCGGGTTAAACAACATTACCGGATAGTGACAGCATGGCCATGACCCAAGATGAGTTGAAGCGCGCGGTGGCGCAGGCGGCGGTAGCCTATGTTCCAGATGATTGCATCGTGGGCGTAGGAACCGGTTCGACGGCCAATTTTTTTATTGATGAGCTGGGCAAGATCAAGCACAGGATACGCGCTGCGGTGGCCAGCTCCGAGGCATCCGCCCAGCGTTTG
Source organism: Gallionellaceae bacterium (assembly GCA_009885195.1). Taxonomy (GTDB): domain Bacteria; phylum Pseudomonadota; class Gammaproteobacteria; order Burkholderiales; family Gallionellaceae; genus Nitrotoga. The sequence goes on along the minus strand of VFLG01000048.1, from coordinate 2,085 downwards.
CAAGGACATGGTATCAAGGTGGTGTCGCTCAATGACGCGGGTACGCTGCCGGTGTATGTGGATGGTGCGGACGAGATCACGCGCCACCTGCATATGATCAAGGGCGGGGGCGGCGCGCTGACGCGCGAAAAAATTGTCGCTGCCGCGAGCAAAAAATTTATCTGTGTATGCGACCAAAGCAAGCTGGTGGATGTGCTCGGCAAATTTCCGCTGCCGATCGAAGTCATCCCCATGGCGCGCAGCTATGTGGCGCGCCAGCTGGTGGTGCTGGGCGGCCAGCCGCAGTTGCGCGAGGGGTTTACCACCGACAACGGCAACCTCATCCTCGACGTGCATGGGCTGAACATATTGAACCCGGTGGAGCTGGAAACCACGCTGAATAGCATTGCCGGCGTGGTCACCAATGGCCTGTTTGCGCGCCGGGCGGCGGATGTGCTGTTGCTGGGAACGGCAAACGGGGTGCAGACGCTCACCGCTTAGCGCGTAATAAAACTGTCACGGCAAGTGGGTAATATTACTCAAGCATTATTTAATAAAGGACTTCTTGATGGTCTCCTCAGAACATACTTCCAAACAGTTTGATGCCGAACTTGAAGCAGTGCGCGCGCGCGTGCTGCAGATGGGCGGTTTGGTGGAAAGCCAGATCCGCCTGGCCGTCGAGGCGCTGGTCAGCGGCGACGTGGCATTGATGAACCGGGTCATTGCCGATGACCACCTCGTCAATGCGATGGAGGTGGAAATTGACGAGAGCTGCAACCAGATCATCGCGCGCCGCCAGCCTGCTGCAGGTGACCTGCGCATGGTTATGACGGTAATCAAGACCATCACCGACCTGGAACGCATCGGCGATGAGGCGGAGAAAATCGCGCGCATGGGCAAACTGTTGTCGCAGCGGGAGCGGTTAATTTTGCCGCGTTACAACGAAATAAAACACGCTGCCGAACTGGCGCTGGACATGCTACGCAAATCGCTGGACGCCTTTGCCCGCCTTGACCTTGCTTGTGCCGCACAGGTGGTGCGCCAGGACGAGCAGGTGGACGAGGAATTCCGCACCATCATGCGCTACCTCATCACCTTCATGATGGAAGACCCGCGCACCATTTCCACCGCACTGGAAATCCTGTTCGTGGCCAAGGCCATCGAGCGCATCGGCGATCATGCAAAAAATATGTCTGAATATGTGGTGTACATGGTCAAGGGGCGCGATGTGCGCCATGTGACCGTGGAAGAAATTGAGCGCGAAGTGCTGGAGTAATAATCCGTAATTCGCAGTTCATTCACCACACAACCAGCGAGTTATCTGGCGTTTTTTGGCAGCCAAATCGAATGTCTAGTAGTTACATCAGAGGCACTGAGACGGGGTTCGCAGGGATGGGCGGCTTTATCGCCCAATTCGCAAAACAATAAGTTGCCGAAAAACTGACAGCCCCCAACGGGTGAATGGTGCGCTCAGGATATTTTTCTTTCTTGATCAACTTTGTTCCTCTATGGCTAACTGCGTTTCCTTAATAAGGATATGGCATGGGCTATAACAACAGAACATGGCATGTAGCACAACGTCAGGCGCAGGCATGTTCATTGCTCAATGCGGACTGCGGACAAGTTAACAGAGCGCGGGTAGAGTTGCCAAGCTTCAACGCAAATACGAACGGGTTCGAGGGACTTTAAGCATGGGCTCTGCCAAAAAAAAGAAACGTCCTGTAGTCGCTGCCGACAAGCCCGCCCATAGTCCTCAGCATCAATCAACCACCACATCCAATACCAGTTATTATTTGCTTGCACTCCTGCTGATCATAGCGACCGCCCTGTTGTATGGCCACTCGCTGTGGAACCCGCTAGTTTTTGATGATGGGCTATTTTTTGTTGATGCCAACCTGGAGCGGCTGGGGTCCTCATTCTTCCAGTTGGATTTAAGATGGTTTTCCTACGCCTCGTTCGGCTGGACGTATAAGCTGTTCGGTCATGACTGGTTCTGGTACCGCCTCGGCAATCTGGGTTTACACGCGCTCACCGGCATCCTGCTGTTCGTGTTCTTCTCCCGTCTTTTAGATGCGACCGCGCCAGCGCAAGATACCACCGCCAGAC
>VFLG01000023.1 GCA_009885195.1 Gallionellaceae bacterium | reverse complement strand
TTCTGGCGTGATGGGTTCGATATAGGTGGCGTCTGCCAGCCCCGGATCGGTCATGATCGTGGCCGGATTGCTGTTCACCAGAATGACGCGATAGCCTTCCTCGCGCAGCGCCTTGCACGCCTGCGCGCCGGAATAATCAAACTCGCACGCCTGCCCGATGACGATGGGGCCGGCGCCGATGATGAGGATGCTTTTAATGTCTGTGCGTTTTGGCATAAGTGCAGCTTGTAGCTGGTAGCAGGTAGCTTGTAGCGGTTTGTCGCGCCCGGATGGCGCGGGGTTGGCTACTAGCTACAGGCTACGAGCTACCAGCTCTTCCCATCATTTCAATAAACCTGTCGAACAAATAATCCACATCATGCGGTCCCGGACTGGCTTCGGGATGCCCCTGGAAACAGAACGCGGGCTGGTCGGTCAGCTCGAAGCCTTGCAGCGTGCCGTCGAACAGTGATACATGGGTCACCCGCGCATTCTTGGGCAGCGTCGCCGCGTCCACGGCAAAACCATGATTCTGGCTGGTAATCATCACGCGCTTGCTTTGCACATCCTGCACCGGGTGGTTGGCGCCGCGATGGCCGAACTTCATTTTCACCGTCTTGGCACCGACGGCCAGCCCCAGAATTTGATGGCCGAGGCAGATGCCGAATAGCGGCACACCCGCTTGTAAAAATTGCCGCGTCGCCGCAATCGCGTAATCGCATGGCTCCGGGTCGCCCGGTCCATTGGACAGAAACACCCCATCCGGCTTCAGCGCCAGCGCCTCTTTTGCGCTGGTTCGGGCAGGCAACACGGTCACCTTGCAGCCGCGCTCGGCCAGCTTGCGCAGGATGTTGTGCTTCACGCCAAAGTCGTAGGCCACCACATGGAATTTAGTGTCGGTCACATCGCGGTAGCCATTCTTCAAATCCCACTCACGCTGCGTCCAATCATAATGTTTTTCGCAGCTCACCACTTGCGCCAGGTCCATCCCGGCCAGCCCGGCAAAGCCGCGCGCCGCTTGCAGCGCCGCTGCTTCATCCGTGCCGGTGGCAATGCAGCCGTTCTGCGCACCCTGCTCACGCAAAATGCGCGTCAGCTTGCGTGTGTCTATGTCAGCAATCGCCACGACATTATTGGCCTTGAGGTAGTCGGGCAGAGATAGTGTGCTGCGCCAGTTGCTCACCGACAGCGACAAATCTCGTATCACCAGCCCGCTGGCAAATACCTGGCGCGATTCCACGTCCTCGGTGTTCACCCCCACGTTGCCGATGTGCGGATAAGTCAGCGTGACGATTTGCTTGCAGTAAGAAGGGTCAGTGAGAATTTCCTGATAGCCGGTCATCGCGGTGTTGAACACCACCTCACCGACACTGCTGCCGGAAGCCCCGATGGCGATGCCGCGAAATACCGTGCCATCGGCTAAAACTAGAATGGCAGGGTTAGGTTGCGGCACCGAAGACTCCCAAGACTGTAGACACAAAGAAGCGGGACGAACTGTGCGTTCATCCCGCTTTGAATTGGTGCGAATTATAGCGGATTAGAGGGGGGGTATCAATGCGAAAAAGCATGCGTGAAATTGAAGGTTGAACAGAGGGATCGTTTTAGGGTAGAATCGCGCCTCTTTTGAAAAACTAGTTGGAGTTGAGTTATGGCACGCGTCTGTCAAGTAACGGGTAAGCGCCCGATGGTGGGTAACAATGTGTCCCACGCCAATAATAAAACCAAGCGTCGTTTCCTGCCGAATCTGCAGCGCCGCCGTTTGTGGGTGGAGACTGAGAATCGCTGGGTGTCCATGCGCCTGAGCAATGCCGGCCTGCGCACCATAGACAAGAACGGCATCGATGCGGTGTTGTTTGAAATGCGCGCTCGCGGCGAAAACGTTTAAGGGGTAATGAAAAATGCGTGAAAAAATCAAGCTTGAGTCCAGCGCCGGTACCGGCCATTTCTATACCACGGACAAGAACAAGCGCACTACGCCGGAAAAGATCGAGATCAAAAAATTCGACCCGGTGGTGCGCAAGCATGTGATGTATAAGGAAACCAAACTGAAGTAAGAAAATTACTTTGTTTGGCAGCATGAAAAAGCCCGCTTGCGCGGGCTTTTTCTATTTTGGCAACCTTACCCAGTTAACGGGAAGCGCGCTTGCGGTCCATCTCGCTCAGGTGGCGTTTGCGCACGCGGATGGACAGCGGGGTAATTTCCACCAGTTCGTCATCGTCGATGAATTCCACTGCCGATTCCAGCGTCAGTTTGATCGGTGAAGTCAGGCGCACTGCCTCGTCGGTACCGGAAGCACGCACGTTGGTCAGCTGCTTGCCCTTGATTGGATTCACCACCAGATCGTTATCGCGGCTGTGGATGCCGATGACCATGCCTTCGTACAATTTGTCGCCGGGGCTGACGAACATGCGGCCACGGTCATCCAGTTTCCACAAGGCATAGGCCACGGCCTCGCCGTTGTCCTGCGAGATCAGCACGCCGTTGTGGCGGCCCGGCATATCCGGCTTGACCGGGCCGTAGTCGTCGAACACGTGAGAAATCAGTCCGGTGCCGCGGGTCATGGTCATGAAGTCGCCCTGAAAGCCGATCAGGCTGCGCGCCGGAATGCGGTATTCCAAGCGCACACGGCCTTTGCCATCGGGCTGCATATCCTGCAAGTCACCGCGACGGCGGCCTAGCTCTTCCATGACCGCGCCCTGGTTGGTCTCTTCCACGTCCACGGTGAGCATTTCGTAAGGCTCGCATTTTTCACCGTTAATTTCACGGTACACAACACGTGGCTTGGAAACGGCCAATTCAAAACCTTCACGACGCATAGTTTCCAGCAGTATGGTCAGGTGTAATTCGCCGCGTCCCGACACCAGGAAGGAATCTGTCTCGCCCGTGTCTTCGACGCGTAACGCCACGTTGACCAGCAATTCCTTGTTCAAGCGATCGCGAATCTGGCGGCTGGTAACGAACTTGCCTTCTTGTCCTGCCAAGGGTGAGTTGTTTACCTGGAAAGTCATGGTTAAGGTGGGTTCATCAACCTTGGGCATGGGCAAAGCTTCCGGCTGGTTGACATCGGCCAGCGTGACGCCGATGCCGATATCATCGATACCGTTGACCAGAATAATTTCTCCCACACCAGCTTCATCCATCGGCACCCGCTCAATACCGTGGAAACCCAGCACTTGATTGACACGGCCTTTTTTCGGCGGCTTGTCGCCATTCAATACCATGACTTCCTGGCCCGGCTTGATGCGGCCGCGAGTCACACGACCCACGCCGATGCGGCCAACAAAGCTAGAGTAATCCAAAGCAGCAATTTGAAATTGCAAAGGGGCATCGCTATCGCCTACCGGCGCAGGAACGTGCTTCAGTATGGCGTCAAACAGCGGGCGCAAATCTGTGCTCGGCTTGGCCAGATCCAGCGTGGCATAACCGTTCAGTGCCGAGGCATAGACCACGGGGAAATCCAGTTGCTCTTCGGTCGCGCCCAGCTTGTCGAACAAATCAAAGGTATGATCCACCACCCACTCGGGACGCGCACCCGGACGGTCTATTTTATTGATGACCACGATAGGACGCAGGCCGAGCGCCAGCGCCTTCTTGGTTACAAAGCGGGTTTGCGGCATCGGGCCTTCCACCGCATCCACCAGCAGCAGCACGCCGTCCACCATCGACAGCACGCGCTCCACCTCGCCGCCGAAATCGGCGTGTCCCGGTGTGTCCACGATATTAATGTGCACTCCTTGGTAATCCACCGCGCAGTTCTTGGCCAGGATGGTAATGCCACGCTCTTTTTCCAGATCATTGCTGTCCATAAAACGCTCGGCGACCTGCTGGTGCGCGGCGAACGTGGCAGTCTGAGCCAGCAGCTTGTCCACCAGAGTGGTCTTGCCGTGGTCAACGTGGGCGATGATGGCGATGTTACGGAGTGCGCGCGACATAAAATACTACCTGCAATAATTCAAAGGGCGCGCATTCTAGCATAAGAAGCACCCGCTAATTTTATTCGCTGGCTTTTATTTTATAACTGGGTATAATGCGCGCCTTGCTGCGAGGTACCTGCAGCATTGGTTCATCGTTTCCTGACCTTTCTTTTGCGCGCGGATTGCATAGCGCCCATCTAGCTTTACCGGTTAGCGACGATGTTTTGCGCCGGTAGAGACTTTCTCCCTACTGAATTTTTATTGTGTGGCTTTTAGCCACGCATGCGCTTGGATATTATTTTAAGGATCAAACGTGTCTATTGAAAACACTGTAACTAAAACTATTACGGCTAAAGCTATCACCATTAAAAATGCAGCGACTAAAGCTGTTGTAGTCGATAACAACGCAACTGAAACTGCTGTGACCTTTGCCTCACTGGGTCTGAATCCCGCCATTCTCAAAGCTGTAGAAGAAGCCGGATACACCGTGCCCTCGCCGATTCAGGCGCAGGCCATTCCCGAAGCCATGGCTGGCCATGATCTGATGGCTTCTGCCCAGACTGGCACGGGCAAGACTGCCGCTTTCATTCTGCCCGCCTTGCACCGCATCGCGGAGCCTTCTGCCGTGCGCAGCAAAGGCCCGCGCGTACTGGTGCTGACCCCGACGCGCGAACTGGCGCAACAGGTTTCGGACGCGGCCACCAAATACGGCAAGAACATGCGCGTGAAAGTGGTGAGCATTTTGGGCGGTATGCCTTACCCGCTGCAAAACAAGCTGCTGTCCAACCCGGTGGATATTCTGGTGGCCACTCCTGGTCGCTTGATTGACCATATCGAGCGCGGACGTATTGATTTTTCGCGCTTGGAAATGTTGGTGCTGGACGAAGCTGACCGTATGCTGGACATGGGTTTCATCGACGACGTGGAGCGCATTGCCGCGGCTACGCCGGCCACGCGCCAGACGCTGCTGTTCTCCGCCACGCTGGATGGCGTGATAGGCAACCTGGCCAAACGCCTGCTCAAGACTCCCAAGCGCATCAGTGTCGCAGCATCGCAAGCGCGCCACGAAAATATCGAACAGCGTCTGATCTATGTGGATGACATGGCACACAAGAACCGTTTACTGGATCATCTGCTGCGTGATACCGAATTGAACCAGGCATTGGTGTTCACCGCCACCAAGCGTGACGCCGATGCTTTGGCCGACAACCTTTCGGCGCAAGGCCATTCCGCCGCCGCGCTGCATGGCGACATGAACCAGCGCGAGCGCAACCGCACGCTGACCAATCTGCGCCGTGGCCAGGTACGCATTCTGGTGGCAACCGATGTGGCTGCACGCGGTATCGACGTTGCGGGCATCTCCCACGTAATCAACTTTGATTTGCCCAAGGCCGCCGAAGATTATGTGCACCGTATCGGCCGCACCGGTCGCGCTGGATCTTCCGGTATTGCCATATCGTTTGCGTCCAATCGCGACGCGGTCAACCTGCACAAAATTGAACGCTACACCGGCCAGAGCATCGTCGCCCACACGGTTGCCGGCATGGAGCCCAAGTTCAAGCCGCGTTCTCCATCTTCTGCTCCTCGTGGCAAACCCGGCGGTTTCGGACGCCACACCGCGCCCGATAGCCGTCACGGCCACCCGGATGGCGCTCGCCGTGAAGGACAATCGCACAATCGCTTCGGCAATAACGCGCCAGCGCGCGGTGCTAACTCCGGCACGGCGGGTCAGGCACGGCGCACGGGAAGCGGAACCGGTTTTTCGCTGGGACGTGGTAACAACTCTGGCAATCGCTAAGCGAACCTGCTCGGGTAATTAAAAAAGCACGCCTAGGCGTGCTTTTTTATTGGCTATGGCAGGCCGAACCCTTTAACCTAAAAATCGCAGTTGACCGTATTTCCATGAAAAACTGCGTGCTGAATCACTCTTTCGCTTTTCATGCAACCACCCATTGGGTGAACCATTTTGTAGGAGCGGGCCATGTCCGCGAATTGCCTGGTCGCGGGCATGGCCTGTCAATCAGCCACCAGCGTCCCCACATCCACAAACCGATAAGGCAATTCACGCTTGCCTAAATGCTTGTGATCGCCCTTGCCTGTTTCATTGTCGTAGCCCACCATACGCTGACCATCCACCGCATATACCAGACGATACTACATTTTATCCTGAGAACAAATTTACCCTGTAACGCGAAGCTTTAGCGCGCTGCCGGATTGCGGTAGAATGCGCACCTTCGTTTGACAAACCAATGGCTGTTTCGATAGCTCCGACAGATCATGATTAAAGGCAGTCTCGTTGCAATTGTGACCCCCATGCTGGAAGACGGCAGCCTGGATCTCCCAGCCTTTCGTGCGCTGATTGACTTCCATATTGCGCAAGGCACGGATGGCATCGTGGTGGTCGGTACCACGGGCGAATCACCCACGGTGGATTTGGCCGAGCACGAGTTGCTGATCCAGGTGGCGGTCGATCATGCTGCCAGCCGCATTCCTGTGTTAGCCGGAACCGGTGCAAATTCGACCAAAGAAGCAATCGAGCTGGCCATGTTTTCGCAGAAGGCCGGCGCGGATGCTTCGCTGACTGTGGTGCCGTACTATAACAAGCCGACGCAAGAGGGCTTGTACTTGCATTTCAAAGCCATCGCCGAGGCCGTGGATATGCCGCACATTTTATACAATGTGCCGGGACGCACTTGCGCGGACATGAATAACGATACGGTGTTGCGTCTGGCGCAGATTCCCAATATCGTCGGCATCAAGGATGCGACTGGCGACATTGAGCGCGGCAGCGATCTGTTGCAGCGCGCGGCTTTATTGAAGCGCGCTCACGGGGATTTCGCGGTATACAGCGGAGATGATGCGAGCACGCTGGCGCTGATGTTGCTGGGCGCGCATGGTTCGATTTCGGTTACCGCCAACGTGGCACCCGGATTGATGCATGAGATGTGTGTCGCCGCTTTAAACGGCGAAGTGGCCAAAGCGCGCGCGATTAATTTCCGCTTGCTCGGCTTGCATCGCCACTTGTTCGTCGAGGCCAATCCGATCCCGGTCAAATGGGCGGTGGCGCGCATGGGAAAAATGAAGAATGTGCTGCGGCTGCCGCTGACACCGCTGTCTGACGCCGCGCAAGGCGTGGTGGAACAGGCAATGCGTCAGGCGGGAGTAATTCATTAGGGAAATAATTTTTAACCCGGATTGTTCGTTAGACGTAAGTTCGGGTATAGCGGGGCATTCCCCCTTTAGAAAAGGGGGGGTGAGGGGGGATTTGAACATCGCACTAATATAAAAATCCCCCTCAATCCCAATGCTGTTCACTTTAGCCGTTCGTGGTGAGGTATCGAACCACTTGATGCATGCCCTTCGATACCTCAGGGCGAAC
>VFLG01000063.1 GCA_009885195.1 Gallionellaceae bacterium | reverse complement strand
TTTCTTTCTCCGCCGCCGGGAACACGTCGATAATCCGGTCAACCGTTTTCGCCGCTGAACTGGTATGCAATGTGCCGAACACCAGGTGGCCGGTTTCCGCCGCCGACATCGCCAGGCGTATGGTTTCCAGGTCGCGCATTTCGCCCACCAGGATGATATCCGGGTCTTCGCGCAGCGCGCTGCGCAAGGCATTCTGGAACGACAGGGTGTGCGCGCCGACCTCGCGCTGATTGACCAAGCATTTTTTGCTTTCATGCACAAATTCGATCGGGTCTTCTACCGTCAGAATGTGCCCCATTTCATTTTCGTTGCGATGGTTGACCATGGCCGCCAGCGTGGTGGATTTGCCGGAGCCGGTCGGGCCCGTCACCAGCACCATGCCGCGCGGGTAATCGGCGATTGACTCGAAAATTTTCGGGCACTTCAGATCCTCCAAAGACATAATCTTGGACGGAATGGTGCGCATAACCGCCCCCGCGCCGCGCTGGTGATTGAAAGCGTTGACGCGAAAACGGGCGAGCCCGGGAACCTCAAAGGAAAAGTCGATTTCCTTGTTTTCTTCATAAACTTTGCGCTGGCCGTCGTTCATGATGTCATACACCATGGCATGCACTTCTTTGTGCGCCAGGGCCGGCAGGTTGACCTTGCGTATGTCGCCATGCACGCGAATCATCGGCGGCATGCCGGCGGAAAGGTGTAAATCGGACGCCTTGTTTTTGTAACCAAAAGCAAGCAGTTCAGTAATATCCATTATAATTCCCGCTGATTTGCAGAACCGCACAATGCGGCTTCTGGGCGCTACCCAACAACGGTTTGATTATGACCGCAATCGCCTCCAACTTGCAAGCCGTCAATCATGTCATTGCGCAGGCTTTGCGCGCGGCGCACCGGCGTGGGGGAGAGGTTGATTTATTGGCGGTGAGCAAGGCTTTCCCCGCCACTGCCGTGCGCGAGGCCTATCAGGCCGGCCAGAACGCCTTCGGCGAGAGCTACCTGCAGGAAGCGCTGGATAAAATCTGGGCGCTGCGCGACCTGCCGTTGCAGTGGCACTTTATCGGGCCGATTCAGAGCAACAAGACGCGCGTGATCGCGGAATATTTTTCCTGGGCGCACAGCGTGGATCGACTGAAAATCGCCGAGCGCCTGTCGGCGCAACGGCCGCCAAATTTGCCGCCACTGAACGTGTGCATACAGGTTAATGTGAGCGGTGAGGACAGCAAGAGCGGGGTGTCCCCGGAGCGGCTGGCAGAACTGGCGCAGAGCGTGGCGCGATTGCCGCGCCTCCGGTTGCGCGGGTTGATGGCTATCCCTGCGCCGGTGGCAGGATGTGCGGCCCAGCGTTTGTCATTTGCCAGGCTGCGCGAGCTGATGCGGGGGCTTAGTGAGCAAGGGTTAGCGCTCGACACATTGTCCATGGGCATGTCACATGATATTGAGGCTGCGGTGCTGGAAGGAGCTACTATCGTGCGCGTTGGAACGGCGATTTTTGGTGAGCGTTGATATGGAGTGCGCAGGCATGACTGCGCTTTGAAAAAGCGGCGACGTGTCGCCGCACTCCAAAACGACTGTAGGGTGGATAAAGACGCGTAGCGGCGTATCCACCACATGCTGTTATTTGGGTTTATGGAGAAAACAAATGAACATCTGTTTCATCGGCGGTGGCAACATGGCAACCGCGCTCATCGGCGGTCTGCTCAAACAGGGCTTTGGCGCCGCGCAACTGCGCGTGGTGGAAATTAACGCCGACAATCGCGCCAGGCTACAACAGGAATTCGGCGTGCAGGCCACGGCGGAACTGGCGGCGGGCGCGGCGGGCAGCGATGTGATTGTGCTGGCGGTCAAGCCGCAGCAGTTGCACGAAGTCGCGATCCAGCTCGCGCCACTGTTATCCGGGCAATTGCTGATCTCGATTGCGGCGGGCATCCGCGCCACTGACCTGGCGCGCTGGCTGAAGTCACAAAACGTGGTGCGCGCCATGCCCAATACGCCGGCGCTGATCCGAAGCGGCATGACCGGTTTGTACGCCTTGCCCACAGTCAGCAAGGCGCAACACGAACAGGCGCAAAACATTTTGGCGGCCGTGGGTGAGACTTTATGGGTGCAGGACGAAGTCATGCTGGATGCAGTCACGGCAGTTTCTGGCAGCGGACCGGCCTATGTTTTTTATTTCATTGAGGCTATGCAACAGGCAGCACGCGATCTGGGATTTAATGCCGAAGATGCCCGACGATTAAGCTTGGCGACTTTCCTGGGAGCCAGCAAGTTGGCCTTTGATAGCGATGAAGATGTCAGCGTGTTACGTGCCCGAGTCACATCAAAAAATGGCACTACCGAACGCGCTTTGTTAAGCATGGAAGGCAATCATGCTGCTCAGCATATCGTGCGAGCTGTCAAAGATGCGGAAGCTCGCTCCCGCGAAATGGGCGATGAATTGGGCCGGCAATAATGCTCAACGAAGCCTTGCTATTTTTGCTCAACGCCCTGTTGCAGCCATTTGCGGCGGTGCTGCTGTTGCGTTTCCACCTGCAATGGCTGCGCGCGCCGATGCGCAATCCGTTGGGTGAATTTATCATGGCGCTTACCGATTTTCTGGTGCTGCGCGCGCGCCGGTTTATTCCTGCCATCCGGGGATTGGATGCCGCGACCTTGCTGCTGGCATTCGCGGCGGAAGCAATTTATCTGACCGCAATGTTGTGGGGGCAAGGGTTTCCGTTCATCGGTTTCCCATTGCCTGGGTTGATCGCGTGGACAGCGGTCAAACTGCTAAAGATTAGCTTATACCTGCTCATGGCGGCGCTGTTCGTCCAGGCGCTATTGTCGTGGTTCAGCCCCCATACACCGATGGCGGGGCTGCTGGCTGCGGCGACACGACCTTTCCTCGCGCCACTGCGGCGGCTGATTCCGCCGTTGGGCAACGTAGACCTGACCGTGCTGGCGCTGTTCATTGTGTGCCAACTTATTCTTATCGTGCCGCTGGCCTGGCTGGAGAGCATGGCCGAGAGGCTGTTCTGACAGTGTGGTAGCGCCGCAGCGGCGAGGTAACCACTTACATCAGGATGACATCATATTGCTCTTGGCTGTACAGGATTTCCACCTGCAGTGATACAGGCTTGCCGATGAAGTCGGAAAGCTGCGCCAGACTTTGCGATTCCTCGTCGAGAAACAAGTCGATGACCTGTTGCGAGGCCAGGATGCGGTATTCGCGCGCATTGAACTGGCGCGCCTCGCGCACGATTTCGCGCAGAATTTCGTAGCATACCGTCTGCGCGGTTTTTACCTCGCCGCGTCCCTGGCAGGTGGGACACGCCTCACACAACACATGCGCCAAACTTTCGCGCGTGCGCTTGCGCGTCATTTCAACCAACCCCAACGAAGAGAAGCCATTCACCGTGATGCGGGTGTGGTCGCGCGCCAGCGCTTTCTTGAATTCATCCAGCACGGCATTGCG
>VFLG01000064.1 GCA_009885195.1 Gallionellaceae bacterium | reverse complement strand
CGCTGGGCATGGCTTTTGTGCCCAAGGGCGGAATGGATGCGCAGTTGGAATTCGATGCGGTGGTCGCCCTGCACGGTTCATGGGGCACGCAGCCCGGCGGCGGATACATTGGGCATGCTGCCACGCGCCGCGCGCCGAAGATCGTCGCAGTGCGCTTCAAGGATGGCAAGGCGACGCGCGTGGATGATTTGGTCACCGGTTTTCAATTGCCCGACGGCGAGCGCTGGGCGCGTCCGGCGGGCGTGGCGCTCGGTCCGGACGGCGCGCTGTATTTCAGCAGCGACAGCGATATCAACGGGCTGTTCCGGCTGAAGCGGATGCGCTGATTTATCCGAGATTTTCCATTAGAAAATTCAACTGGCTTCCCCCTTTGAAAAATGGGGATCGAAGGGGATTTTTAGTATCTGTGCGACGTTCAAATCCCCCCTAACCCCCCTTTGCACCCGTAAAGGGTACGCCGGTGGGTACCCCGCTGCTACGCAGCGACCCTTCCGCAGTCAAAGGGGGAATACCTGTTACAGCAAAATTTACGCCTAATGGAAAATCTCGGTTGAAGTACTCGGTCGCCGAATTTGCTATCCAGTTTTACGCCGGCAGGCAGCGATCTGCGGCATAATTCAATTGATTTGCCCGTCCACTAAACCGGACTCCGCCCGCTTTTTCAGGGCTAGCTCATAAGAGGTGGTAATGCGACGATTGCGAAGTATTTTGGGGGCAGTGACTCCGCCGCTTGAAGCACGGCATCAGCCGTCTGGATTGAACTCCCGGTTCTCCGAAAAACTTTTGGCCGGGCACCCGAATGGCGATCACTTGGCGTTTGCGGATTACGTGGCGCTTAATCGGGACATGATACGCCAAGCGCACCTCAAAACGGACGCTGCCAGCCTGGAAAAAATTGTTGATGGCAACTCACCTTTCGAATTGAAACCGGCAGCCGGTTATCCGTCCGGGCATCAAAAAACCTATCGTCGCGGTGTCTTGCTTACCCATGGCCTGACCGACTCTCCCTATTTCATGCGCTATCTGGCCGCGTTCTTTCAGGAAAACGGCTTTCGGGTCATGGCGGTATTGTTGCCCGGACATGGCACGCAGCCCGGCGATTTGCTCGAGGTAACCCGGCAGGAGTGGGCCAAAACAGTAGCCTATGGCGCTGACAGGCTGGCCGAGGAGGTTGATGAGGTCTATCTGGCAGGGTATTCCATCGGCGGCGCACTGAGCGTTTACCAGAGCTTGCGCGATAGCCGGGTGCGCGGCCTGTTCTTGTTTTCTCCTGCAATCAGGATCACGCGAATGGCGGCATTGGCTAACCTGCACAAGCTGTATAGCTGGCTGATACCGTCCGCCAAGTGGGTGGAAATCATGCCCGATCGGGACATCTATAAGTATGAATCATTCACCAAGCATGCCGCTGCGCAGACGCATGCGCTGACCAGGGAGCTGGGCGCTCGATTGCGGCAGCATGAGTTGAACATTCCGGTATTCACCGCTGCCAGTGAAGATGATGCAAAAGTCAACACATCGGCTGTGTTGGAATTCATGGCGCGTGCGCGTCACCCATCCAGCAAGCTGGTGCTTTACACCACTAATCCGAAAAAATATCCGCCCGGTTTCCCGGCGGAGCAATTGGAATTAGTGAACAGTGCCGTACCCGAACAGAAAATATTAAGTTCCGCACACACGGCGATTGTGCTGCCTGCCGATGATATGCACTATGGGGCGCGTGGAGAGTATTCAAATTGTATGCATTATTATCCGGACGATATGGAAAAATATGATGCGTGCATCAACAACCCCGCAGCAGATTTTCAAGGCGAGATAACCGGGGAAAACCTTAAAGTCGGTATCCTGCGCCGCTTGATGTACAACCCGAATTTTGCGGCGCTTAAAGTTTCCATGAAGCGATTCATTGATGATCTGCCATGATTAAACCCATGATCTTCGCCCACCGTGGCGCCAACAAGGAAGCGGCGGAAAACACCCGCTCCGCTTTCGACAGGGCGCTTGATTACGCCATTGATGGCATGGAGACTGACGTGCAGCTTAGCCGCGACGAAGTGGCCGTGTTGTGGCATGACAGGTTTCTCGGCAAAGTCGGCCTGCCCGATAAACATATTGATGACTTCGATTATGCCCAGTTGCAGGCCATGAATTTTGCCGCGCATTTTTCTTCCGGCAGCAAAGCGGAAGGCATCATGACCCTGCGGCAGTTTCTTGATGCCTACCGCAAACGCTGCCGCTTGCTGATCGAAATAAAAAACCGCGAATGGGAACCTCGCTCCCGGCATGAAATTAAAGTTCGCCAAACACTGGCGATGATCGGCGCTCCCACTGACGATGCAATCATGGTTTCCTCCTTTAACCTTGGCAGCCTGATCTACGCCCATCAGTACAGACCGGGATTCCCGCTGGTGTATAACTTTGAAGACGACCAAACGATTGCCGATGCACGGCAGGTTCTGGCTGAGCATCACTTTCTGCACGGCCTGTGCCTGCCCATTGCCACGCTGGACGACGCCATGGTCAAGCTGCTGCTCGATCACGGTAAATGTATTGCTGTGTATACCTGCAATAGCAACGAAGAAATAAACAAAGCCCTGCAATTGAAAGTCGATATTCTCATCAGCGATGTGCCGCAAAAAGCCTTGCACATGAGAGACGCATGAAGCGCGATTTTTCTTTGCTGGACGGCCGTCAGTTTGATCTGCTGGTTTGCGGCGGCGGCATCTACGGTGCCTGGGTCGCTTACGACGCGGCCTTGCGCGGGCTGAATGTCGCCATCGTCGAGCAAGGTGATTGGGCCAGCGCCACCTCCTCCGCCTCCAGCAAACTGATCCACGGCGGCCTGCGCTACCTGGAATCGTTCGATTTCAAGCTGGTCAAAAAGGCGCTGGCCGAACGGCGCATGCTGTTGGCAACGGCTCCGCATCGCGTGTGGCCGCTGCGTTTTGGCGTGCCGGTGTATGCGCACAGCCGCATCGGTGCGCTCCAACTGAGGGCCGGATTAACCTTGTATGACTTTCTTGCCGGAAGCTTAGGCTCGAATACCGGCCACCATCATTTTAACCGCAAGGCATTCGCCGAGCGTTTTCCCGCGCTCGATACTTCCGGTTTGAAAGGCGGCTTCACCTACAGCGATGCGCAGACCGACGACGCCCGGCTGGTGCTTGAATTGATCGCTGGCGCGATGGCATCCGGAGCGGTATGTGTGAGTTATTGCAAGCTGACCGGTTTTCTTGAAACCAATGGACGAGTTTATGGCGCGACCATGCAGGATCAAGTAACCGGCGCTGGTGGCGATGTTCTTGCCAGACAAATCGTCAATGCCACTGGCCAGTGGACGACAACAACAAAGCAGGGTCGCGACTGGTGTCGCCTGACCAAGGGCGTACATTTGATTTTGCCTGCGGCGCTAGGCGACGAGGCCTTGTTATTGACGGCACCATCAGATGGCCGCGTATTTTTCATGATTCCGTGGTACGGGGTAACGCTGATAGGCACCACCGATACCGATTACAGCGGCGACATCGAACATGTCAGCGTCGAGGCGAAAGATATTGATTATCTTCTGGCTGCAGCCAATCATTATCTTGATACGGCCTGGACGCCAGCGGACATTATCAACAGTTATGCCGGGTTGCGGGTGTTGAAGCGTAGCGATCAAACGTCTCCCTCCGCCGTCAGCCGCGACTGGGAACTAAAAACAGCAAACAACGGCGTGCATTATTCCATCGGCGGAAAAATCACTTCGGCACGGGAAGACGCGGCCAGCATCGTGGACACACTATGCGCGCAGCTTGGAGTCGAGGCAGCGTGCGCAACCAAGGGAAAAATATTTCCCTGGGCACCGGCAGAAGATTATTCTGCGTGGCATGAAGGTGCAAGTTTTCAGGCAAGCCAGCTCGGAATAGACCATGAAAGCGCCAGATGGCTTATTCGTCGGCACGGCAAGCGGGTTCATGACATTTTCCGCACCATAGATATTGACCACCAATTGGTCGAGCGGATAGTGCCCACGCTGCCATTTATCTACGCCGATTTACTGTGGAGTACCCGCAACGAAATGGTGGTTCATTTGGACGATCTGCTGCGCCGCCGTATGCCGTTATTGATTCTGGCGCAGCTTAATGAAGGCGCGCTGCGTCGTATCGCCGAAACCGTTTCCGCCGTGATGGGCTGGGATGAGGCCGCGATAGTTCGAGAAATCGAATTATGTAGGGGCGCGATTCATCGCGCCCTTCCTCTGGTACATGAATAGATCAGGGCGCGATGAATCGCGCCCCTACAATTGGAATTAATCACCCAAATGGTGAATAAATTGATCGCATCTATCGCGCTCGACCTCGGCACTACTTCGATCAAGGCCGGGTTGCTGGGCCAGCACGGTGCGCTCGACCACATCGTTGCCCTGCCCGCACCGGGAATAACCGTCCATGGCGGACGCTACGAAAGTGATGCGCTGCTATATGCGACGATTGTCGAGCAGATGTTCGACCAGTGCCTGACCCAAGTCGGCGCCTCTCCCCCGCTCGGCCTGTGCAGCCAGCGTTCATCATTTTTAATTTGGGACAAGGCCAACGGCCAGCCGCTCACCCCGCTCATTTCCTGGCAGGACAATCGCGGCGCGGCCAGTTGCGCAGCGTTGCGCGGGCAAGAAGGCATCATCCGCGATCTCACCGGCTTGCGTCTGACACCTTATTATTTCGCGCCCAAGCTGCGTGTCGTGTTGCACGAGCACCCGCAATGGCTCGACCGGCTGGTGCGGGGGGAGCTGCTAGTCGGCACGCTCGATACTTTTCTGATCTGGCGCTGGACTGGCGGCAAACATCATATCAGCGATGCGTCCATGGCCGCGCGCACTTTGCTGATGGACGTCCGGCAACTGCAATGGTCGCCCGTGCTGTGCCAACTGTTCGGCATACCGCTAAACATATTGCCGCAGATCAAACCTTCTGCAGCAATGAAATTATGGCTGGATAATGGCCTGACCCTGCAAGCCAGCCTGGGCGACCAATCCGCTGCGCTCGTCGCCAGTGTCGCGGAAAACAGCGCGGAAGCGCTGGTCAACCTCGGCACTGGCGGCTTTGTCATCCGTTACCTGCCGGAAAATAAATATAACCAAAACGGCTATCTGCGCACTCTGGTCTATCAGGATAAAAATCTGCATACCCATATTGCCGTCGAAGGCACGCTCAACTCCATCGCTGCCGCGCTCGCTCCCTATCCGGTCAATGAATGCCGGGTGGAAGATCTGGCGGAGAGCGACATTTTTTGCCTGGCTGAACCCAGTGGCATCGGCGCACCCTACTTCCGCAACGACATCGGCATTCGCTTTTCCCAGCCGGTTGAACACCTGACACAGCGCCAGATTGCCACGCTGTTGCTGGAAGGAATTGTTTTTCGCGTGGTGCGGATACTGGAAGATTTTCACCGCGAGTCCGCTCTCGAACGCGTCTATCTCTCGGGCGGATTATCGGAATTAACCTGCTTGCAACAAGGCATCGCGCAATGCGTACCCTTTGCCGTCTTCCGCTTGCAGCAAAAGGATTCCAGCCTGCAAGGCGCCGCGCTGCTCGCCGCCGAAATGGCGCCTGCGTGCCACCGCGAAGAATCAAGAATCTTGATGACACACAACGCCCAATCTTTGCCGGAAAAATACCGGCGCTGGAAAGATTGGTTCGACAGCATGCTGAATAGCTGACCACACATAACTTATGGCTGCCATAGACGACAAAGAAACAAAACTGCGCATAGACAAATGGCTTTGGGCTGCGCGCTTCTTCAAGACTCGCTCGCTGGCAGCAGACGCTGTCGAATGCGGCAAAGTGCTAGTCAACGACGTGCGCGTCAAGCCAGCCAAAGCTATCACGGCGGGCAATACACTGACTATTCGCCTTGGCCCGTATCAACATGTGGTGGAGGTACTGGCTCTATCCGACAGGCGCGGCCCCGCACCCGAGGCACAAAAACTCTACCGCGAAACGCAAGAAAGCTGCCTGCAACGCGAAGCGCTGGCTGCCGAATTAAGGGCGCAACCGAAGCCTGCCTTTCCAAGTGGAAGACCGACCAAACGGGACAGGCGGGCAATTGAGAAACTTAGGAACGGCGGGGAATGATGCGCAACCCCTACGTGGGAAAATGAAATTAAATGGCGGCCCGTAGAAGACAGGCCGCCAATGAGGAGTGTTATTACTTCTTCTTTTTGCCGCCGGCAACAGCCTCTTTCAGCTTGCTGCCAACCTTGAACTTCACGACTTTTTTGGCCGGTATTTTCAGCTCTTTGCCAGTGGCCGGGTTGCGGCCAATACGGGCGGCGCGCGCCTGAACGGCAAATGTGCCAAAACCTATCAATTGAACATCATCACCCTTTGCTAACGAGGCCTGAACAGCAGCCACGATCGCGTTCAGGTTTTCTTCAACACTGGTTTTTGAATTTTTTGTTGCCTTAGCTACTACATCAATCAGTTCTGCTTTGTTCATGGTGCTGACTCCCTTGTGGTGGTTGAAAAGACATACGCACTCTATCAAGCCCGCGCGTTGTTGACAAGTATATAAAAGTGTCAAATAGCTTAATAACACAAAATCGGTGAACTAACCACACTCCATCATCACCGACGAATTTTTAGACGCTTCCTACCGGTATTTGCGAAACTGCCCCACCACAATGCCAAATATTTCTAAATTACCTTGGGGGCGAATCACGGGATAGGCCGGGTTGGCCGGAATCAGCACGAATTTGCCCTTTTCGTTGCCCAGGGTTTTGAGGGTGAATTCGTTATCCACGATAGCGATGACCATATCGCCGGCGCTGGCCTGGCCGCGCTTTTCCACCACCACCGTATCGCCCGGCATGATGCCCGCATCAATCATCGAATCGCCTTTGACCGTGACCAGCACGGTGCTGGAAGGATTTGCAACCAGATACTCATCAATGGTGAGCGTATCATGGCCGGTGTCTTCCGCCGGGCTGGGGAGACCGGCACGCACGCTGTCATAGACAGGGCGCTCGAAAAAGCGCTTGCCGGGTTTGAGGCGTTTTTCCGGGGTAGCTTCCAGAAAGCCGAGCAGTTTGAGCCTGGCCACCAGCGCAGCCACCGGTGATTTGGACTTGAAGCCGAGCAGCATCATGACAGTGGAATAGGGCGGGAGTACGCCGTGGTCAGCGTAGTAGTCCTGTAATTTGGCGAGGTGTTGGGCGTCTTGTTCCATGGACGACACAATATGGAACGATCGTTCTTTTGTCAACTACTGTTCTCGGAGTTGCGCCGGGCGGCATCTCCGCTTCTTGACAATCCGCTGCTTTACACCCAGCATCTCAAGCAGTATCGCCGAGTACATGTTTGCCTGTTTGCCGAATTGAAGATTCAATCGTAACCAGATCACCAAAGGGGGACCCGCTATGCGTAACAAAAATAAACCCGCAGTAATTTTATTACGGCTGCTTTCCGTATTGAGTATTTCCCTTGCAGGCTGGGTATTGCCGGCAGTTGCCGCCGATATACATGAAGTGATGTTGGTGCCGAACACCAACATTTCACGCGATGCTGCGGATATGCCCGGCCCTTTGGTCAAGGGTGCGCCCAAGCATCACAAACTGGAAATAACCATCAAGGAAATTACTGGCCGCATTGATGAGGGTGCCGCCTATGAGTTCTGGACGTTCGATGGCAAGGTTCCCGGCCCGTTTCTGCGTATGCGCGTTGGCGACACTGCCGACCTCACTCTGACTAACGACAAAGACAGCAAATTCATGCACAGCATTGACCTCCATGCCGTAACCGGACCCGGCGGTGGTGCTGGTGCGACCCAGGTTATTCCCGGTGAGTCCAAAAGCTTTTTCTTCAAAGCGATCGTTCCCGGAATATTTGTTTATCACTGCGCCACTCCAAACATTCCGCACCATGTTTCCAACGGGATGTACGGCCTGATTCTGGTTGAGCCCGCCAAAGGCCTGCCGACAGTGGATCGTGAGTTCTATGTGATGCAGGGCGACATTTATACCCATGAAAAGCGCGGCGCCAAAGGCCTGCTTACCTTCGACGGAGACAAGCTGGACGAAGAGGAATCTAGCTTCGTGGTATTCAACGGCTCAGCCGATGCCCTGATCAAGAACCCGCTGAAAGCCAAAGTCGGCGAAACGGTTCGCATTTGGTTCGGTGTCGGCGGCCCTAACCTGACCTCATCTTTCCATGTCATCGGCGAGATGTTTGATCGTGTTTATCACGAAGGATCCCTTACCTCTGAGCCTCTGGCCGATGTGCAAACCACCTCCGTTGGACCCGGTGGCGCGACCATGGTCGAGTTCAAGCTTCAAGTTCCCGGCACCTACATTCTGGTTGACCATGCCCTGTCCCGTCTGGCCAAGGGCGGAGCCGGACTGCTGGTGGTCGAAGGCGATGCCGACTTTTCTGTATTCAAGGCCGCACCCGGAACTGCCAGCCACTAGGTTATAAATCCGCAGCAACCACTCTGCAGCCGTCCAAACGAATCAATGCAACGAGTCAACGGGGTTGGACTTCGATTAATTCATCTAGTGCAGAATTATTTTTTCGTTCTCTCCAGATTCTTCCTCTTCTTCGTCCTCTTCCTGCCAATCTTCAACCAGCAACGGTTCATCGGCCAAGTCCCACGCCATGGTATGAATTTCAACATCAAACCACTCACGGAACATTTCCAGTGTGCGATTTTCCGGCCACATCGTTTCGTCCACTATCCATTCCAGCAGCATATGCTCGAACAGGACACCCCAACGCTTTTCAATCCACTTCATCGAGTCCAAATCGTCGCTGAATTGCGGAATGAGGAACACATTATTGTCGTCGCGCAAGTCTTCCATGGTTAGCGGCTCATCAGTAGGGTCGGCATCGTTCAGCCATTCCAGGAATGGCTCTCTGGGCATCAGCAGTACAACCGTCCGGTTGAGTGTGTATCGAGGAGCATCGCTCATGAAAAATCCTTCCAGAAAATAATAATCAGAAATTTTAGGGGAGGCACATTCATGCCCCCGGAAGCGCAATCTTACTTGATGTTGTGCGGTTTTGGTTAGACAGAATTAATCCCAGATTATCCATTAGACCGTTCGTGCATTGTAGGGGCGCGATTTATCGCGCCCTTCTTCTTACATGAATAGATCAGGGCGCGATAAATCGCGCCCCTACAACAACGTTTCCTTCCTAATAGATTATCCGGCTTAATTCTTCAGCAATGTTGTCCGGCTGCATAACCAGAAGCCCATGCCCACTGAAAATTGTAGCCGCCCAACTGGCCGGTGACATCCACCACTTCGCCGATGAAATACAGGCCGGGTACGTCATTGGCCTGCATGGTTTTGGATGACAGGGCATGGGTGTCCACCCCGCCGCAGGTAACTTCCGCCTTGGCATAGCCCAGCGTGCCACTGGGGGTGATTTGCCAATCATGCAGTTTGGCGGCCAGCGCCGCAGCCTCCTTATCCGAATACTGATTGAGTGGCTTGTTCCCTGAAAATTGGGCACACCAGATTTCGGCGAAGCGCTTGGGCAGATATTGCGCGAGAAAATTGCTGAGCAACATGCGGCTGTCATGCTGCTGCGCGAATAATTCATGCATATCATGATCCGGTAGCAAATTAATGTGCAGCGCTTGGCCCGATTCCCAATAGGAGGAGATTTGTAGGATGGCAGGGCCGCTCAAGCCGCGATGGGTAAATAGCAGATTTTCGCGGAAAGACTGCGCCTCGTAACTCACCACCGCCTCCACAGAAATACCGGTAAGCTCGGCATAAGCTATCCAGTCATCGGGATGAAAACTCAATGGCACCAATCCCGGTTTGAGTTTTGTTATGGGGATACCGAATTGTTCGGCGACGTGATAACCGAATGGCGTGGCACCGATCTTGGGGATGGACAGACCGCCAGTGGCGATGACCAGCGATTGCGCGTGAAATACGCCACGGCTGGTAGCAACAGAAAAACTATCGCCATGAATCACTTCATTGACACTGCACGGCATCAGCCACGTCACTCCCGCCGCATCACACTCATCCTTGAGCATTCCAATAATGGCTGCCGATCCTTGGTCGCAAAATAGTTGGCCGAGCTTTTTCTCGTGGAAGGTTATGCCATGCTGGTTAAGCCACGCAATGAAATGCTGGGGCGTGTAACGCGCCAGCGCCGAGCGGCAAAAATGCGGATTGCTGGACAGGTAATTTTCCGGCTTGGCGTGCAGATTGGTGAAATTGCAGCGTCCGCCGCCCGAGATGCGGATTTTTTCCGCAAGCTTGGTGGAATGTTCCAGCAGCAACACCGAACGCCCGCGGCGAGCAGCCGCTATGGCACACATCATGCCGGCGGCACCGGCACCAATGATGAGCACATCCGCCGACGTGCTCATCTCAGCAGATCGCGGGTGACCTCGTTCCGGCATTGTCCGCTACGTGCGAACAGACTGATGTTTTCCAGGGTGGTCTGCGCAATGTTGCGCATCGCTTCTTCGGTAAAGAATCCCTGATGTCCGGTAATAAGCACATTGGGAAAGGTCAGCAGACGCTCGAACACATCGTCCTGAATGACACGATTGGAAAGATCCTGAAAGAACAGATCACCTTCCTGCTCATACACATCCAGCCCGAGATAGCCGATATGTCCCGATTTCAGTGCCGCAGCCAAAGCCTTGCTGTCGATCACCCCGCCACGGCTGGTGTTAATGAGCATCACGCCGCGTTTCATCTTATGGATGGCAACAGCATCAATCAAATGATGCGTTTGTTTGTTAAGCGGACAATGCAAAGTGACGATGTCGCTGTCGCGATATAGCTCATCCAACGTAACATAGCTCACACCAGTGGCTTTGCATGCCTCATTCTGCACCGGATCATAGGCCAGCAAACGACAGCCGAAGCCGTGCAATATTTCCGCCACAGCCTGACCGATGCGTCCTGTGCCGATGATGCCGACGGTGCGTCCTCGCAGTTCGAAACCGAGCAAGCCATCAAGGGAAAAATTGCCGTCGCGCACGCGGTTGTAGGCACGATGTGTTTTGCGATCCAGCGTCAGGATCAAGGCCACGGTGTGCTCTGCCACCGAGTGCGGTGAATAGGCGGGTACGCGCACTACGCGGATGCCATATTTCTCCGCTGCCGGCACATCCACGTTGTTGAATCCGGCACAACGCAAGGCGACCAGCCGTGTGCCTTGTTGCGCCAGCGCTTGCAACACGGCTGCATCCAACACGTCATTGACGAAGGCGCACACCACCGGGAAACCCGCGACGACCTGCACCGACTCGGCAGACAAGCGCGTCTCGAAGAACACCAACTCATGTTCGCCCGCCGCATTGGCTGCCGCAAGGAAATGCCTGTCGTGGGCTTGGGCGCTGCAAATGGCGATTTTCATTGCGGCTCCAGTTGCTGCCACAGACACGCGCCCTTGCTGGCCTTGTCGATATCAATCAACTGCTGCGCATGTTGCGCCAGCTCTTCATCGCTGGCCGCCAACACCCGCAATTCCAGACGCGGCATGCCGGCGGCAAAGATGGCAGGCTGATCTTCCTGTTCGTCACCCCCCTCCCCCAGCAAACTTTCCTGTCCGCGCGTCATGGACAGATACACTTCCGCCAGCAACTCGGTATCAAGCAATGCGCCATGCAAGGTGCGATGCGAGTTGTCGATCTGGTAACGGTCGCACAAGGCATTCAAATTATTTTTCTTGCCCGGATGCAATTCCTTGGCCAGCTTCAGCGTGTCGAGGACGCTGGGGCAGTGGCTGCTCAGCAGGGGCAGCCCGGCCAGTTCAAGTTCCTTATTGAGAAAGCCGACATCGAACGGCGCGTTATGGATAATCAGTTCCGCGCCGCTGATGAATTCGAGCAGCGCCGGTGCAATCTCGGCAAACTTCGGTTCGTCCTGCAAGCGCTCCAGCGTCAGGCCATGCACCTCGGCCGCGCCCGCGTCGATCTCGCGCTCGGGATTCAGATAGCGGTGAAAGCGCCGCTCGGAAACCTTGCGGTTGCTCAACTCGATCGCCGCCAGTTCGATGACGCGGTGTCCCTGCTTGGGATCCAAACCGGTAGTTTCGGTGTCCAGCACGATTTGTCTCATGGGCGCCTCTAAAAATTCAAGTTTCTAAGCCAGACAAGGCGCGAGCAAAAAATTGCGACGCAGCATATGTTTGATATGTAAGGAGCTATTTTTTGTGAGCAACGCAGTATGGCGACGAAAGTTGGATTTTTAGAGGTGCCCTCATGGCCTGCCCTCGCTCAACAACTGTTCTATTCCCCGGTTCGCCAGCTCATCCGCGCGTTCGTTGCCATGATGCCCGGCATGTCCTTTGATCCACACCCACTGCACATGATGCCTGTTCGCCAGTTCATCCAGCCTGCGCCACAAATCCTCATTCTTGACCGGCTTCTTGTCGGCAGTCTTCCAGCCGCGCAGCTTCCAGCCATGCACCCACACGCTGATGCCCTGCTGCACGTATTTTGAATCGGTATGCAGAATCGCCCGACAGGGACGCTTCAGCGCCTCCAGTGCGCAAATCGCGCCCATCAGTTCCATGCGATTGTTGGTGGTATGCGCCTCGCCGCCGCACAGCTCGCGTTCCTTACCCATGATCTGCAACAGCGCACCCCAGCCGCCCACACCGGGATTACCCTTGCATGCCCCGTCGGTAAAAATTTCCACTATGTCTTCACTCGTTGTCAGGTCTTCTCTACTCATCATTTTTCGTGTGCTGCGACACTCCCTTGTTCAATTTGGATGCGGCTGGCAGCAGCTTTCTGACCAGCCCATTATTCCATTTTGGCCTGATCAGACGCATACCCGGCACGCGTTTGATGGCCTGCAAATAATAGACGCCGCCGCACACTGCCCACCAGCGGTCACCCGCCTGCTCCATGAAATTAAAGCGATTCAGCCAGTTTGGATTAGTAAGTGGCGGTGCATAGCAGGCAAAGCGTCCGGCCACGACCTCGAACCCCAAAAGAGTCAGCCAATCCTTCAGGCGCGGCAAGGCAATAAAATCACCGCACCAAGGATAGCCATCTTTCGAGCACAACGCACGCCGCGCACCCCACAGGCTGCGTGGATTAAAGCCGCTGATGATGACATTCCCCTCCGGCCTTAACACACGCTCAACCTCACGTAAAATTTGATGAGGATAGGCATTAAATTCCAGTACATGCGGCAGAAGCACCAAATCCAAGCTACTGCATCCGAATGGCAATTCATCCATATCCAGCCGTACTTGCACCCCGGTCTCGTTCCCCACTATGGCGCGCAGCGGCATACGGCTGGCACGCAGAAAATCATGCTCGGCCAGCCCAAGTTGCAGGGCATTGAAGCCAAAAAT
>VFLG01000062.1 GCA_009885195.1 Gallionellaceae bacterium | reverse complement strand
TACTGTATTTGACCGAGCTATCCACAGTCAGAATTCAGGAGCCGTTTGTGCTGTATCGCAGTTATCTATGGATGAGCGGGCTGCCCATCGTCTTGTTCGGCTTCATGGGCGCTGCTCCCAAGAAATTTGTTCCTGTCCTGCTGGCCGCATGTTGTCTGGTGCTGGCCGGGCTGGCCTGGAACAGGCTGGATACGTTTTCCGATAATCTAAAAATATGGGATGATGCGATCGACAAATATCAAGGGGATAACCTGCTTTATATTGAAAGAGGTTATTACAACCGTGGTAATGCTTATGCTGCCGCAGGTCGTGTATCGGAAGCATTGACAGATTATGAAAAAGCTATTGGGATTGATCCAAAATATGCGTCGGCTTACTTCAACCGTGGCAACGTATACCTTAAGCTCAATAAGTTAGCAGAAGCGTTACATAGTTACAACACCACGATCGAGCTAAAGCCCAATCGCGCCAAAGCTTATGGAAACAGAGGGATCGTACTTGCAAAAGTCGGTCGCCATGCCGAGGCGCTCAGCGATTTTGACCGGGCTATTCAACTCGATCCAGAACAAGCCGTTTACTATTTAAATCGCGCCAATGTCTATTCAGTTCTTGGCAAACATCAGGATGCGCTGGATGATTATGCCAAAGCACTCAGCCTGTATGACGAAGCGCTCAGGATGGATGCCAAAGACAGTAACGCACTGTTGAAACGCGGATACGCGCTGAATATGCTGAACAGAAAAAACGAGGCGTTGGAAAGCTTCCGCAGAAGCTGTGATGCTGGAAACCCGGAAGCTTGCAAACAGTTACATTAAGCGCGGTAGGGCGCATTCCCTGATTCCAGCCCTGTTCGTTCCTTCCCCATAGAAATTTGCGCCACGCTCTTGAAATCGGCTCGTTTAGCCCTTATCATTAGCACTCGTTAACGGCGAGTGCTAATTGGCAGCGCCGCTTTTAACTTAACCATTTGTTTTAGGAGAGAAGAAACATGAAAGTCCGCCCTTTGCACGACCGTGTTGTTGTCAGACGTCTGGAAGAAGAACGCAAGACTGCGTCCGGAATTGTGATTCCTGATGCCGCTACCGAGAAGCCCGATCAAGGCGAAATTATTGCTGTGGGCAATGGCAAAGTGGGTGATGACGGCAAGTTGCGTCCGATGAACGTCAAAGTCGGCGATAAAGTATTGTTTGGCAAATATGCGGGTCAGACCTTCAAGATGGATGGTCAGGAATATATGACCATGCGCGAAGATGACATCATTGGCGTAGTCGAGAAGTAAGCCCCCAACGAATTTTTAGGAGAAGAAACATGGCAGCAAAAGAAGTGAAATTTCATGACGCCGCGCGCAGCAAAATGGTGGCAGGTGTCAACATTTTGGCCGATGCGGTGAAGGTTACTCTTGGCCCGAAGGGTCGTAACGTAGTGCTGGACCGTTCTTACGGTTCGCCAACAATCACCAAGGACGGCGTTTCTGTCGCCAAGGAAATCGAACTGAAGGACAAGTTCGAAAACATGGGCGCACAAATGGTCAAGGAAGTGGCTTCCAAGACCTCAGATGTGGCCGGTGACGGCACCACGACCGCGACCGTACTGGCGCAATCGATTGTGCAGGAAGGCATGAAATTTGTTGCCGCCGGTATGAATCCGATGGATCTCAAACGCGGTATCGACAAAGCGGTTATTGCCGCAGTGGCCGAGTTGAAGAAAATCTCCAAGCCTTGCACCACCAGCAAAGAAATTGCCCAGGTGGGTAGCATTTCAGCCAACTCCGACACTGTTATTGGCGAAAAAATTGCCGCAGCGATGGAAAAAGTAGGCAAGGAAGGTGTGATTACCGTGGAAGACGGCACCAGTTTGCAAGATGAGCTGGACATCGTTGAAGGGATGCAATTTGATCGCGGCTACTTGTCGCCCTACTTCATCAGCAATCAGGACAGGCAAATCGCCGCGATGGAAAATCCTTTCATCCTGTTGCATGACAAAAAAGTCTCCAACATTCGCGATCTGTTGCCGCTGCTGGAACAGGTTGCCAAGGCTGGTCGCCCGCTGCTGATTATTGCCGAGGACGTGGATGGCGAAGCGCTGGCGACACTGGTGGTGAACAATATCCGCGGTATTCTGAAAACGGTTGCGGTTAAGGCTCCGGGCTTCGGCGACCGGCGCAAGTCCATGCTGGAAGACATCGCCATTCTGACCGGTGGCACCGTGATTGCCGAAGAAGTCGGCCTGTCGCTGGAAAAAGCGACATTGGCTGAATTGGGTCAAGCCAAACGCATCGAAGTGGGCAAGGACAACACCATCATCATCGACGGCGCAGGCAAGGAAGATGCGATTAAAGGCCGTATTACTCAAATCAACAAGCAAGCTGAAGAAGCCACCAGCGATTACGACAAGGAAAAACTGCAAGAACGCAAAGCCAAATTGGCGGGCGGAGTGGCAGTGATCAAAGTCGGCGCATCGACAGAAGTTGAGATGAAAGAGAAAAAAGCGCGCGTGGAAGATGCGCTGCACGCAACCCGTGCGGCAGTGGAAGAAGGCATCGTTCCCGGCGGCGGCGTGGCCTTGCTGCGTGCCAAGGTGGTGGTGTCCGGCTTGAAGGGCGACAACCATGACCAGGACGCTGGCATCACCATCGTGCTGCGCGCCATGGAAGCCCCGCTACGCGCCATTGTTCATAACGCGGGTGACGAGCCTTCGGTCGTGGTCAACAAAGTGATGGAAGGCAAGGGCAGCTTCGGTTACAACGCGGCTACTGGCGAGTATGGCGACATGCTGGCTATGGGCGTGGTTGACCCGACCAAGGTGACCCGCGTGGCATTGCAAAACGCCGCCTCTATCGCGGGATTGATGCTGACCACCGCATGCATGGTGGCTGAGGCGCCAGAAGACAAACCGGCCGGCGGCATGGGCGGTGGTGACATGGGTGGCGGTATGGGTGGCATGGGCGGCATGATGTAATTGTCGTTCCCATGTGCTTTAGTATCAGACAAACCCCGCTCTACCCGCAAGGGGTAGGCCGGGGTTGTAAAGCCGATAAATCGGCAACAACCCCGCTCTGCGGGGTTTGTTTTTGCTGTCATTCCGGCTTTGCAATAATTTCGATTGTCGTTATAATGCGCGCCTTCGCGTGGGCTCGGTAGCTCAGTTGGTAGAGCAGTGGATTGAAGATCCTCGTGTCGGTGGTTCGATTCCGCCCCGAGCCACCAAATTAATAAATGAAAGCCAAGTCGCAAGACTTGGCTTTCTTTATTTCAGATTGCATCAGGTTTGCAGCAGTGCGGGCCTTTTCATTCGGCAACCTGGCTGGTAATTCGGCAAGTTGTCTGGTATTGAACACGGCAAGTCTCTATAATCCCTCCCTCCTTGACATAGCCTTAATGCTCATCTGGATTCCATGCAGTTATTCGCCTTGGGTATTAATCACCAAACCGCGCCGCTTGCCGTGCGCGAGCAAATCGCCTTCAATCCGGAGGCGATGGAAACGGCTTTGCACAATCTGATTGCGCAAGGTGCGGCCAAGGAAGCGACCATACTCTCCACCTGCAACCGCACCGAGGTGTATTGCAGCACTCAGGAACCTGAGCGGATTGTTAGTTGGCTGGCCAATTACCACAAGATGGAACCCGGCCAGATCGAGCCCTATCTTTACACCTTGTCGCACACTGAAGCGGTGAAGCACGCATTTCGCGTCGCCAGCGGTCTGGACTCCATGGTGCTGGGCGAGCCGCAGATTCTGGGGCAAATGAAAGAGGCGGTGCGTTATGCGGAGCAGGCCGGCACCCTGGGATTTTTGCTGCACAAGCTGTTTCAGCGCACTTTTTCAGTAGCCAAGAGTGTGCGCACGCAAACCGAGATCGGCGCCAACCTTGTTTCGATGGCCGCAGCAGCAGTCAGGCTGGCCGAACGTATTTTCCCCAGCATTGCCGAGCAACGTGTGCTGTTCATCGGCGCGGGCGAAATGATCGAACTGAATGCGGTGCATTTCGCCGCCCGGTCGCCCAAGCACATCACCGTCGCCAACCGCACCCTGGAGCGTGCCCAGGTATTGGCGCGGCGCATTAACGGCCATGCCATCACCCTCAACGAACTGCCCGATCAACTGGCGCAGCACGACATTATCGTGACCTGCACCGCCAGCCCGCTGCCGATACTGGGCAAGGGCATGGTCGAACGTGCGCTCAAGATGCGCAAACATCGCCCCCTGTTCATTGTGGACTTGGCCGTGCCGCGCGATGTCGAAGCAGAAGTGGCCGAGCTGAATGATGTGTTTCTGTATACCGTGGACGATTTGGCCGACGTCGTGAAAGATGGTCAGGATGCACGCCAGGGTGCAGTCAAGGAGGCGGAAGTCATTATTGATTCCGGTGTGCTGGATTTTATTCACTGGATGGAATCGCGCGAAGTGGTGCCGACCATACGCGCGTTGCGCGATCATGCCGAGCGGCAGCGCCGCCACGAAATGGACAAGGCGTTGCACCTGCTGGCCAAGGGCGAGGATCCGGCGAAGGTGCTGGAGATGTTGAGCAATGGCCTGACCAACAAGTTTTTGCATGCCCCCACCCACGCGCTGAACCAGGTGCAGGCCGCCGAGCGCGAAGCTTTTCTTGATATGGTGCATCGCATCTATCATCTGCAACCCCCCGAATGAAACCCAGTATTGCCGCCAAACTCGCGCAATTGGGCGAGCGTTTGGACGAGGTCAATCGCCTGCTGAGCAGCGAGGATGCCACGCGCGACATGGACAACTACCTCAAGCTCAATCGCGAGCGTGCCGAGCTTGAACCGGTGGTGACGCTATACCATGCCCATCAAGCTTGTGTGGCAGACTTGACAACTGCGCTGGACATGGCAAACGATCCAGAAATGAGAGAGTTTGCCGAGGCCGAGGTGAAGCACGGGCGCGAGCGCCTAGAGCAGATCGAAGTGGATTTGCAGAAACAGTTGCTGCCCAAGGATGCCAACGATGATCGCAACGTCTTTCTCGAAGTGCGCGCCGGCACCGGCGGCGATGAGGCGGCATTATTTGCCGGCGATCTGTTTCGCATGTACTCGCGTTTTGCCGAGCGCAAGCGTTGGCAAGTCGAGGTCATCTCCGAAAGCCCCGGCGAGAAAGGCGGCCACAAGGAAATCATCGCGCGCATTGTGGGGCAGGGCGCGTATTCGGTGCTGAAGTTTGAATCCGGCGCGCATCGCGTGCAGCGTGTGCCCACCACCGAAACGCAGGGGCGCATCCACACCTCGGCCTGCACCGTAGCGATATTGCCGGAAGCGGATGAGGTCAGCGATGTGGTGTTGAATCCAGCAGATTTGCGCATAGATACTTTTCGCGCTTCCGGCGCGGGCGGTCAGCACATCAACAAAACCGATTCAGCGGTGCGCGTCACGCACCTCCCCACGGGCACTGTAGTGGAATGCCAGGATGGCCGCTCGCAACACAAGAACAAGGCGCAGGCGCTGGCCGTGCTGGCGGCGCGCATCAAGGATAAGGAAGAGCGCACAGCCCACGCCAAACAAGCCGCCGAGCGCAAGTCGCTGGTCGGCAGCGGCGACCGCTCTGAGCGCATCCGCACTTACAATTTTCCGCAGGGTCGCGTCACCGACCATCGCATCAACCTCACGCTGTACAAGATGGACCACATCATGGATGGCGACATCAGTGAATTGACCGGCGCATTGATGGCGGAATATCAGGCAGAACAATTGGCAGCACTGGCGGATGAAGGGAGCAGCTGAATTTGCTGCGCGACATTCAAACTATTCTGCTGCAGGATAGCGCACGCCTGACCGAAGTGCTGGCGCTAGATTCAGACAGCGCGCGCATCGAAGTGCAGTGCCTGTTGCAGCAAGTGTTAAACGTCACCCGTGCCTATCTGCTGACGCATCCCGAGCGCCGCTTGAACAAACCGGAACAAACCCGCTACGATGAACTTTTGCAGCGCCGCCTGCAAGGCGAGCCCGTTGCCTATCTGTTAGGGGAGCGCGAATTTTTCGGCTTGTCGTTCAAGGTCACGCCCGATACGTTAATACCTCGCCCAGAAACCGAATTGCTGGTTGAGTTGGCCTTGCAGCGGTGCGGAGGGGTGGCGGCATCGCCGCCGGGTACCCACCGGCCTCCCCCTTGCGGGGGCATTCCCTCTCCCGGCCTGACGGCCACCCTCTCCCTGGGGGAGAGGGGCTGGGGGAGAGGGCATGAATTTT
>VFLG01000027.1 GCA_009885195.1 Gallionellaceae bacterium | reverse complement strand
TATAAATCCAAACTCCGTCGCGATACTGCGTTGCTCAAGAAATTTTATCGCTTACATATCAAACAATATGCTGCGCGCTAAAATTTCTTTCGCGCCTTGTCTCGCTTAGTATTTTGAATTTATAGAAGCCCCCAAATATATTTTTATGGCACAATTTTTTACCATCCATGCGGACAACCCCCAACCGCGCCTGATCAAACAAGCTGCCGCCCTGCTGCGCGCTGGCGCGGTGATAGTCTATCCCACCGACTCCTGCTACGCGCTGGGCTGCCATCTCGGCGACAAGGATGCGGTCGTGCGCATCCGCCAGATTCGCGGCCTGGATGATAATCACTACATGACGTTGATGTGCCGCGACCTGTCCGATCTGGCGCGCTATGCGCGGGTGGACAATGTGCAGTTCCGCTTGTTAAAGAACAACACGCCGGGCAGCTACACTTTCATACTGGATGCCTCCAAGGAAGTGCCCAGACGATTGCAGCATCCCAAGCGCAATACGATCGGCATTCGCATCCCGGATCATGCTGTGGCGCTGGCGCTGTTGCAGGAATTGGGCGAACCTTTGCTAAGTTCCACCCTGATCTTGCCGGATGAGGAGCAGCCGCTGAATGATGCCGAGGAAATTCGCGAACATCTCGACCATCTAGTTGATCTGGTGCTGGATGGCGGGGCGGTCGGGCTGGAGCCAACCACGGTGATCGATTTGACCGGCGACACTCCCGTCCTGGTGCGGCGCGGTAAGGGTGACATTACGCCATTTTTTATCGAGGATTATTTTGCAGATTGAACAATTGATACAAACCATCGCCCTCGCGGCGATTCCGATATTATTCGCGATTACCCTGCACGAGGCGGCGCATGGTTATGTGGCGCGCTATTTTGGTGATATGACCGCTTATCAGCAGGGGCGCATCAGCCTCAATCCGCTGCGCCATATCGATCCGGTCGGCACTATCCTGCTGCCCTTGATGACGTTGTGGCTAGGCGGTATCCTGTTCGGTTGGGCCAAGCCGGTGCCGGTCAATTTTGCCGCGTTGCGCCGCCCCAAGCAGGATATGTTGTGGGTGGCGCTGGCCGGGCCGGCCTCCAATCTGTTCATGGCGCTGGGTTGGGTGCTGCTGGCCAAGCTGGCATTGATGTTGCAGGGCGGCTATTTTGCCGAGCCGCTGCTGAAAATGGCGCAGATCGGGATTAATATCAACCTGGTGCTGATGCTGCTCAATCTGCTGCCGCTACCGCCGCTGGATGGCGGGCGCATTGCGGTCAGCATGTTGCCGCACCGGCAGGCATCCCTGTTGGCGCGGATCGAACCTTATGGCATGTTCATCCTGATTTTTTTGGCGGTCACGTCCGTCTTGGGATGGATACTGAGACCGCTGATGAATATTGCGTATGATGTCATTCAACTTATTTTTGGACTGTAACAATAACTATGTTTGCTGATCGCGTGTTATCTGGAATGCGTCCCACGGGCGGCCTGCATCTTGGGCATTACCACGGCGTACTGAAAAATTGGGTAGAGATGCAGCAGGAGTTCCAATGCCTGTTTTTCGTGGCTGACTGGCATGCGCTGACGACGCATTATGATACGCCGCAGATCATAGAGCAGAGCGTGTGGGATATGGTCGTTGACTGGCTGGCGGCAGGCGTTGATCCGGCGCGTGCTACGCTGTTCATTCAATCCAGAGTGCCGGAACATGCCGAGCTACACCTGTTGCTGTCGATGATTACGCCGCTGGGCTGGCTGGAACGCGTGCCGACCTATAAGGATCAGCAGGAAAAATTGTCGGAGAAGGACTTGAGCACCTATGGCTTCCTCGGCTACCCGCTGCTGCAGAGCGCGGACATTCTGATTTACCGCGCCACGCAAGTGCCGGTGGGGGAGGATCAGGTGCCGCATATCGAGTTCACGCGCGAGATCGCGCGCCGCTTCAATCACATTTACGGGCGCGAGCCGGGCTTCGAGGAGAAGGCCGAGGCCGCGGTCAAGAAACTGGGCAGCAAAAAGGCCAAGCTGTATAGCGAACTGCGCACGCGCTATCTGGAACGGGGGGACGACGAAGCGCTGCAATCCGCCAAATCGTTGCTGGATGAACAGCAGAGCCTCAGCATGGGCAATCGCGAGCGTCTGTTCGGTTATCTCGAAGGTGGCGGCAAGATGATCTTATCCGAGCCTCAAGCCATGCTCACCGCAGCTTCAAAAATGCCGGGACTGGACGGACAAAAAATGTCCAAGTCTTATAACAACACCATCGGCCTGCGCGAAGACGAAGCCAGCGTGACCAGGAAAATTCGCACCATGCCGACCGACCCGGCGCGCGTGCGCCGCACCGACGCAGGGAATCCCGACAAGTGTCCGGTGTGGCAACTACATCAGGTATATTCCAATGCAGATACCAAGGAATGGGTGCAAAAAGGCTGCCGTAGCGCTGGCATAGGCTGCATCGAATGCAAACAGCCGGTGATCCAGGCCGTGCTGGATGAACAGAAGCCGATGCGGGAACGGGCGCAGCAATATCTGGATGACCCGACATTGGTGCGCAATATCATTTCCGATGGATGTGAGAAGGCACGCAAGCTGGCTGCGGAAACCATGCGCGATGTGCGCGAGGCGATGGGGCTGAGTTATAGTTAATCAATCATGATAGAAGCAACCTTACAAAGTCCCCCTGTCGTCCGTATCCACGGTGAATTACTGCTGGAGATGCCGCAGGATTTATATATTCCGCCGGATGCGCTGGAAGTGGTGCTGGAAACTTTTCAGGGGCCGCTGGATTTGTTGCTGTACCTGATTCGCAAGCACAATCTGGATGTGCTCGACATTCCGATGGCGCAGTTGACGCTGCAATATATGGGTTACATCGAAATGATGCAGAGCAACCGCATGGAGCTGGCGGCGGAGTACCTGCTGATGGCGGCGGTGCTGATCGAGATCAAGTCGCGCATGTTGCTGCCGCGCCCACGCAAGGTGAGCGAGGAAGAGGGCGGGGAGGATCCGCGTGTCGAGCTGATGCGCCGCTTGCTGGAATACGAACAGATGAAACTGGCCGCGCAGAAACTGAACGAATTGCCGCAGGCCGGGCGCGATTTCGAATTGGTGCAGGTGCTGATTGAGCGCACCGTGGAGCAGCAATTGCCCAATGTGGCCGTGGAAGATTTGCGCCAGGCCTGGCTGGCGTTGTTGGCGCGCGCAAAATTAAATGCGCACCACAAAGTGCGGCGTGAGGAATTGTCGGTGCGCGAGCAGATGACCCGCCTGCTGCGCCAATTGCGCCACGGCGAGTTTGAGACATTTTCAAATCTGTTCGATGTCAGCGGTGGTATCCCGCAATTGGTGGTAACGTTCATCGCTATTCTGGAATTGGCCAAGGAAGCCTTGGTTGAAATTACACAAACCGAAACACTGGGGAACATCTATGTCCGAGCAAGCCGAAATCTCACCACAGCAGAATGATCTCTCTCCGCCCCCGTCCGTAGGGGCGCGATTCATCGCGCCCGATTTTCCGGCAGTGATCGAGGAAGGTGGCAGCCCTGCCGAAATAGAATCTTCCATGAATTCCCTCACCCCGGCCCTCTCCCACGGGGAGAGGGAGAAAATGTTGCGCGTACTGGAAACCGCCTTGCTGACCACGCAGGAACCGCTGTCGCTGGCCGAGCTGAAAAAACTTTACGATGCACCGCTGGAAAATGGTTTGGTCGAAGAATTGCTGGAGCAATTGGCTCAGGACTATGCCAATAGTGGAGTGGAACTCAATAAAGTGGCTAACGGCTGGCGTTTTCGCGCGCGCCCAGAAATGCAGACCTACCTTGATCGCCTTAACCCGCAGAAGCCGCCGCGCTATTCGCGTGCAGTGATGGAGACGCTTGCCATCATCGCTTACCGTCAGCCGGTGACGCGCGGTGACATTGAAGAAATACGCGGTGTGGCGGTGTCCTCGCAAATCCTCAAAACCCTCGAAGTACGCGGCTGGATTGAAGCCATCGGCACGCGCGACACACCGGGCAAGCCCGATCTGTTCGCCACCACCAAACAATTGCTGGACGACCTCAACCTGCGCTCCTTGCAGGAACTGCCTTCGCTGGAAGAAATCGGCTCGCTGCTGGAGCAGGACGCAAGCGTAGGGGTGTGATGCCTCGCAGAGGTTCTCGCACCCGAAGGGTAAATCGCGCCCCGAGTTTGAAAGACATCAAGGTATGAAACACATCATCTCGCGCGACAACCCCTTCTTCAAAGAGTTGAAGAAACTCGCCGGTTCGTCACGACAACGTCACAAGGCCGGACTAGCCTTGTTGGATGGCGCACATTTATTGCAATCCTATCTCGAAGCTGGCAATAAACCCCTGCATCTGCTGGTGACGGAAGCGGCAATGCAGGATCGCGAAATAGCAGCGCTGCTTAAAAAAAATGCTGGCATGCCACTGACGCAATTGGACGACAGCCTGTTTGCTGAACTTTCAGAACTCAAGACTTCCAGCGGCATACTCGCCCTGATAGAGCAGCTGCAACCCGTGGTATCAGCCGCGCAGAGCAACTTCTGTTTGCTGCTGGAGGATATTCAGGATCCCGGTAATCTTGGCTCGATGTTGCGTTCCGCTGCCGCTGCCGGTTGCGATGCGGTGTTTCTGTCCAAAGGGTGTGCCGACGCCTGGTCGCCCAAGGTGTTGCGTGCCGGAATGGGCGGGCATTTTGCGCTCAGCATTCATGAATCTATGGATTTGCTCGCTGTGGCGGCGGCATTTCAAGGCACGCTGCTTGCCGCATCGCTCCGCGCAAAAATTAATTTGTATGATTGCGATTTGCGCGGCAAACTGGCCTTCGCCGTAGGCAATGAGGGAGCGGGGCTGTCCGGGGATTTGCTGGCAGTGACCAGTCAGCGCATCACCATCCCGATGCCGGGGCAGGTCGAATCGTTGAATGCTGCTGCTGCCGCAGCGATATGCCTGTTTGAGGCTGTGCGCCAGCGCAGTTAGCGCGCAGCGTATTTTTTGGAATCTCGGACTTTTGACGGCGAGCGCAAATTGGAGGATGCTTATATTTTAACGACAAGGAGATTGCTATGAGGAAGCCGGAAGTCACAATTGAACATTCCAAAGACAAGCTGATGGAGGATCTCAGGGCGGTAGTGGCGGATGCGGAAGAGTTGCTGAAAGCCACTGCCAGCCAGACCGGGGAACGCATCACTGCGGCGCGCGCCAGAGCTGAAGAATCGCTACAGGCAGCCAAGGTAAGGCTGACCGATGCGCAGGCTGCAGCAGTGGCACAGGCCAAGTTGGCAGTCAAGACGACCGACGACTATGTGCATGACAATCCTTGGCAGGCCGTCGGTATTGCCGCAGTGGTTGGCATTGTCCTTGGCGCCATGATCACGCGCCGTTGATCCTGTATGACCTCTGAATCGCAGGACACAAGTTCTGGCCAGCGCGCAGGGTTGTTCGATTCCCTGAAAAGGCTGGCAGACACGCTGCTTGGAATCATCAGCACGCGGCTGGAGTTGCTCGCCACCGAGATTGAAGAAGAGCGGGCGTGGCTGGGTTCGATGCTGGTGTGGACGCTGGTTGCGTTGTTTTGCGCCGCTCTGGGGATTTTGCTGGCGACGTTATGGGTGGTTGTCTATTTTTGGGACAGCTATCGCTTGCTGGC
>VFLG01000001.1 GCA_009885195.1 Gallionellaceae bacterium | reverse complement strand
CCCTCGAGGGAGAGGGAAGCGCGCAAGCGCGGGAGAGGGGGTGGCAATAACCCTGTCTGAATCGGCCCCCGATTCAGTCATGAATTTTGGAAAGCTCGATAAGACGATAGCCGATGGCTACTATCCGAACAGCACCAGCCCCCACACCACCAGCGCGTTCACGATGCTCAGAAACACCGCCGCGCTGGCGATGTCCTTGGCGCGTTTGGCGAGCGGGTGCTGCTCCAGCGAGGTGTGATCCACTGCCGCTTCCAGCGCGGAGTTGAGCAGCTCGATGATCAGCACCAGCAGGATGCTGGCGATCATCATCGCCTTGCCGAGAAGGCTGGCAGGCAACAGCAGCGCGGCGGGTATCGCGATCGCGGCGATGAAGACTTCCTGGCGAAATGCCTCTTCGTGCTGAAAAGCGGCGCGCAAGCCTTGCAGCGCAATGCCCGTGGCGCGCCAGGCGTGTGTTAGATCGAAACGGGGTTTGTTGGAGTTTCCCACTTTAACTCTCCTGCAGTCGTAGCCACTCGATCAGCGCGTCCTGCGCCTGCTGTCCGGCAGCGGCATTGGGGTGATTGATCAGAAACACCATAATCCATTGCTTGCCGTTGCCGGATTGCACATAGCCGGCTACGGCATTTACGTTTTCCAGCGAGCCGGTTTTGAGGTGGGCGTGGCTGGCGGATGCGCTGCCATTGAGGCGCTTCTTCAAGGTGCCATCGACACCGGCGATAGGCAGGGACGCCACGAACTCAGCCGATAGCGGGCTGCGCTGTGCGCTTTGCAGCAGCAATGCCAAATGGTGCGGGCTGATACGCTCGCGACGAGACAAGCCAGCGCCGTTTTCCAGCACCAGATCGGGGAAGCGCAATTCTTTTTTCGTGAGCCAGCCCCGTATGGCTCGTTCGCTGCGTGCGATGCTGGCTGGGGGAAGAGCGCCGACCTCAGTATCAAGCAGACAGGTTGGTGGATCATCACACGGTACGGCATCCCCCGCCAGCATGGGTTCCCCGACGCTGTTGCCTAGGCTCAGGAAAAGCTGGCGCGCCATAACATTGTTGCTGAATTTGTTGATGTCGCGTATCAGCTCGCTCAGCGGCGCGGAGTGGTGCGTGGCAAAAAGTGTTGCGCTACTTGGCACCGCGCCTTCGAGCATTTCTCCATCCAGCGTGCCGCCCATTTCCTGCCATAGTGCGCGGAATACGGCATACATATATTGCGGGTGGGGCAACAGGCAGACATAGCTCTCACATTCGCCGCATCGGGCCGGGAAGGTACCCTGTAGCAGCATCGTTTCGCCGCTCAGTTGTGTAGAAATTTTTTCATCCCAGTTACTGCAATTGCCTGCACTCTCCGCAGCGGTAATGCGGTTATCCAGTTTGATACCGGCCAGTTCCGGTTCGCTGATGACATTAATTTTTTCGCCGTCCGGAATAAAGCGCAGGCGCACCGCGTTGAAGTTGAGCAGCAACGCGTCCGGGCCCATGTTGTAGGGGCGTATCGGCTCGTTGTCGAAGGCGGATAAATCGTGCGGCAGGGTTTCGAAGGCGCTGCGATCCAGCACCAGATTGCCGCGAATTTCGCGCAAGCCGCGGCTGCGCAATTCGCGCAGCCACAGCCAGAATTGTTCCAGCGTCAGCTTGGGGTTGCCATAACCCTTCAACACCAGATCGCCTTGCAGCACGCCTTGCTCCAGCTTGCCGTCGAGATAAGCCTCGGTTTTCCAAGTATAGGCCGGGCCGAGCAGCTCCAGCCCGGCGTAAGTGG
Source organism: Gallionellaceae bacterium (assembly GCA_009885195.1). Classification (GTDB taxonomy): domain Bacteria; phylum Pseudomonadota; class Gammaproteobacteria; order Burkholderiales; family Gallionellaceae; genus Nitrotoga. The sequence continues at coordinate 53,447 of VFLG01000001.1, read as the reverse complement.
TGAGCAGCTTCATGGTCGAGGCCGGGTTCATCGCCCGTCTGGCATTCACGCTGATCAGCGGGGCGCGCGCATTTATTTCGCGCACCTCGATACCGACACTGCTGATTGGAATGCGCGCTTGCTTGAGCGCCTTCAATACCGGCGGCGGCAAGGAGGCGGCGTGTGCGCCGCTGGACAAGCAAATAACAAGCAGCAAGGAGTGATGCAGTTTCATGAGTACCCTTATAAATCCGTCATTCAGGTCAGCGCTTCAATAACCGATAGTGTACCTGCAACCAGCCTATCCATTTCTGTCTCGCTAATGATATACGGCGGCATAAAGTACAGCGTATAGCCCATCGGTCGCAGCAATAGTTCCTGCTCCAGCGCCAGCGAGAAACAACGCTGGGCAAAATCGGCGTGCGGGCTATCCACTTCAAACGCCCAGATCATGCCGGTGTGGCGGAAATTCCTTACGGCGGGATGGTCACGCAAGGGCTGCACGATGCGGTTGAGATAAGCAGCCTTGCCGCGATTGGCGGCCAGCACATCGTCTTGCGCAAAGATGTCCAAAGTGGCCAATGCCGCGCGGCAAGCCAGCGGGTTGCCGGTATAGGAATGCGAATGCAAAAAACCGTGCGTCATCTCATCGGCATAAAACGCCTGATAAATGTCGTCTGTCGTCATCACCACCGATAGTGGCAGATAGCCGCCCGTGAGGCCTTTGGACAGGCACATGAAGTCCGGCGTGATCTCTGCCTGCTCGCAGGCAAACATCGTCCCCGTTCGCCCCATGCCCACCGCAATTTCATCGGCAATCAGATGCACTTTATATTGGTCGCACAACGCACGCGCGCGAGTTAAATATATCGGATGATACATTGCCATACCGGCTGCGCCTTGCACCAGCGGTTCCACAATAAATGCAGCAATGCTGTCGTGATGCCGTTGCAAGTGTTGCTCCAGCGCCCCAGCACAACGCACGGCATAATCCCGGGCGCTCTCACCCGCTGCTGCATTGCGACTATCCGGGCTCATCACCGTGGCATTCTGCTTCACCAACACACTATATGCATCTTTGAATAAGGCCACATCGGTCACCGAGAGCGCGCCCAGGGTCTCGCCGTGATAGCCATTTTGCAGACCGATGAAATTATGCTTGCCGGGTTTGCCGCTGTTGCGCCAATAATGCACGCTCATTTTCAGCGCGATTTCCGTGGCCGAGGCGCCGTCCGAGGCATAAAAGCAATGCCCCAATCCTGCCGGGGCCAGTTGCGCCAGACGTTCCGAAAGCATCACTACCGGCTCATGGGTAAAGCCTGCCAGCATGACGTGCTCCAGCTTGCCGAGCTGGTCGGTAATGGCGGCGTTGATGCGCGGATTGCAGTGCCCGAACAAATTGACCCACCACGAACTCACCGCATCCAGATAACGCTTGCCGTCAAAATCATACAGCCACACCCCCTGCCCGCGCTCGATAGGCACCAGCGGCAAAGTTTCGTGCCGCTTCATCTGCGTGCAAGGGTGCCACACGGCGGCGCGGGAACGGGCGAGAAAATCAGCGTTAGGCATGGAACGCGAAGAGTCTTGTGGCAAATAATTTTGATGGGCGGACAGATCGCGGCATGGTGGTGAGATAAGCGCGCCGGGGGCCGGCTAAATTTAGTTGCCTTGATTTTAGGTTAAGTTTACGATGCCCGCCATGATTTCTTTGGAGGAAATAATTATGGAATTCGATGGGCCCGGTTCTACGATCAAGCGTAATGCAGATGGCACGATGTCGATTTCCACAACCGCCGGAGATGTCATTGAGATTGACCAAAAGGGCAGCGCAAGTGTCCATCTAAAGCAAATTAAGGCCGTCGGAATACACAACCTGGCCGATGTTGAATCTCACAACATAAATAACATTGTTGGTTCGGTATCGCATTATGTGCGGTTTATTGGTGGCGGTGAAGTCAGGTTTGTATATAACGCCAGCGGCCAGCTTATTGAGCTGTCAGCCACCAATGTCATCACCACGGTCTCCCAAAACAATGAAATTGTTTTCAAGCGCAAACAGGTGACATGAATTTGATGTATGAAGTCGCCATGGGAGGGTGTCCCGAATTTTGTGTAAACGGAATCTCTTTACTGCTGCGGCATCCGGTCTTCAAATTGGATAGTAAACCGATTTAGCGCAGCTTTCCAGTCTCGGCTAATCGTTTGTCGCCCGGATAGTCATCGTACCTCGGTGCAGCCTGACGTCCATCCTGCCCAGGAAAGACATGCCCAGCAGCATTTCATCGCCGAGATTGGGCGATATCGAAGCCGCAACATCCTGCGCGACTATCCCGCCAAGTTTTACGCTGTTCAGCCGGGTCATGTAGGAAACCGTCTCGCCGTTGGCCGTTTGGGTTCTAACCGCGTGAAAACTGTGCAGCCCCAATTTGTCAGCCAACGCTTGGGAAATGGCCACATTGGTGGCGCCTGTATCAACCATGACTGGGATTTTCACGCCGTTGATGTAAGCCTCGGCGCGGTAATGGCCGGCTAAATCGCGTTTTAAAACCACCTCTGCCGACTGCTCAATGTTCTCGGCGGAATTAGGGTTCACCTGGCCATTCATGAAATAGAAAAGACCACCCGCCAGCGCAAACCAGATGGCCATAATGAACACGGTTTTTAAATTCGATTGCGTAAAGAGTGCCACAATATTTTTAGGAAACCCTATCCATGGGAGCCAAACATCATGCGCCGCGCCACAAACTTTTTCGCACCGGGCAGACAATCCAGCACCGACAGCGATATGCCGCGACCAGCATTGAGCAGCGGCAGGTCGTTGGAGAACAGGCGCACCAAGCCATCGGTGAAGCGACTGCCGGCATTGCGGTCGAGCTTGCGCAGCGTGCGATAGCTGGCAAGCATGGCATCCGATCCCAGTGCCTCAGGCATGTTGCCAAGGATTTCCTGCGCCAGCTCCCACGCATCGCGCAAGCCCATGTTGAAGCCTTGTCCGGCCACCGGGTGCAGGGTTTGCGCGGCGTTGCCGAGCAACACCGTGTGCGGTAGGGTGATGTCGGGTGCGCGCTTGAGGCGCAGCGGGAAGCAGGCGCGTTTCCCTACCGCCAGGAATTCGCCGACGCGATCGCCGAAGTGCCGGTGCAGCTGCGCCAGAAAAGTGGCGTCATCCCATTGCAACATTTCTTGTGTCGCTTCGTGCGCCACTGTCCATACCAGTTCGTAACCGTCACCGAACGGCAACAGCGCCACCGGGCCTTGTGCGGTAAAGCGCTCAAACGCGGTATCGGCCAGCCAGTGTGTGCAGGAAATATGGGCGATGATGGCGCTCTGGCCATAATCGTGCACTTCTGGCGGATGCGACACTTCCAGGAGCTTGCCGCCATCTGCGACTACGGCCAGGCGCGCGTCGAGCGTGTGTTCGCTGCCCGCATGCTGATAAACCAGGGTTGCGCCACTTGAAGTGCTATGCAGTTGGGTGACAATCGCGCCCGAGAGGCAAGTTGCATTGCTTTCCCGCAAGGCAGTTTGCAATTTGGTTTGCAGAGCCGCATAGGGCAGGACATAGCCGAGTTCCTGTATCTTGAGTTCCGCCGCACGCAGCATGGCGCGGCCGAATGACTGCTTTTGAGAAATGTGGATGGTGCGTATCGGTGAGGCATCCGTGATCTCGTTCCATACGCCGAGACGTTCCAGCAGCAAGCGGCTGCCGTAGGAAATGGCCAGTGCGCGCGGGTCGGCAACAGAGGCTTCCGTTTTGCGCGCCTCCAGCAAGTGAATATTCAAACCGCTGTCGCGCAATGCCAGCGCCAGCGCCGCTCCGACCGGGCCGCCGCCGATGATGGCTACATCGCAACGGTCATTCATGGCCGCTTCATTAACTCTTCTATCGCCGCAACGGTTTTGGGCGCGGCCTCAGACAGCACTTCGCAACCTTGCGCGGTGATGACCACGTCGTCTTCGATGCGGATGCCGATGTTCCACAATGCCTTGGGTACATTATCTGCCGGGCGTATGTAGCAGCCGGGTTCCACGGTCAGCGCCATGCCCGGTTGCAGCGCGCGCCAGTTGCCTTCCAGCTTGTAGGCCCCGACATCATGCACGTCCATGCCGAGCCAATGGCCGGTGCGGTGCATGTAGAAATTTTTATAGGCACCGCTTTCCAGCACGGCATCCACGCTGCCGCTGCACAGCTTGAGGTCAATCAGGCCTTGCGCCAGTACGCGCAAGGCGGCGTCATGCGGCTCGTTCCAGTGTGCGCCGGGACGCGCTGCCGCGATGGCGGCAGTCTGTGCAGCCAATACCATTTCGTACACATCTTTTTGCGCGGCGCTGAATCTGCCATTGACCGGGAAAGTGCGCGTGATATCCGTGGCGTAACCATCCACTTCGCACGCCGCATCAATCAGCAATAGATCCCCATCCTTGAGCGCGGCATTGTTGGCAATGTAATGCAGCACACAGGCATTGGCACCACCCGCAACAATAGGTGTGTAGGCGGGCGCTTGAGCACCACTCTTGCGAAATTCATGCAGCAGTTCGGCTTCAATTTCGTATTCCATTTTGCCGGGGCTGGTGGCGCGCATGGCGCGGCTATGCGCGGCGCAGGAAATAGCGGCGGCGCGACGCATGATGGCGAGTTCATCGCTGTCTTTGATTAAGCGCATTTCATCCAGCAGCAGGCGGATATCGTGCAGCTCATTCGGCGCGGTGATGCCGCTGCGCACCTGCGTCTGCACCCGCGCGCGCAGGGCGAGAATGCGGTCGTCCCATGCGGCGTGGGCGCCGAGCGGGTGGAATAGCGCGGGCTGATTGCCCATCAGTTCGGTCAGTTTGTCATCCAGTTGTGCGATGGGGAAAGCGGCATCGAAGCCAAAATTTTCCTTTGCCCCATCCGGTCCGTGCCTGAAACCGTCCCAGATTTCTCGTTCCACATCTTTTTCGCGGCAGAACAAAATGGACTGTGGAGAGGCGCCTGCAACCAGCACCAGCACAGCCTCAGGCTCGTCAAAACCAGTGAGGTAATGGAAGTGGCTGTCGTAGCGGTAAGAGTAGTGTGCATCGCCGTTGCGCAACATTTCCGGCGCGGTGGGGATGACGGCAATGCCGCGCTGCATCTGGTTAATGAGGCGGCTGCGGCGACTGGAGTAAAGAGAGGAATTAAGCATGGGGCGTATTGTGCGGCTGCCGTAATTCCTTGTCGAGTTGTTCGAGTCGTTGCGAGGTGCCGACATCTACCCAGCGCCCAACATAATGTTCGCCGCTAACTTTATTTTGCGCGATCTGTGCGCGCAGCAGAGGGGCCAGCGGGGCAGCCGACCCGTGCGGGATGTGAGCAAACAGGCTGGGTAAATATATCCCGATGCCGCTGAAAGTCAGGATCGAGGATCGAGGACTGAGGACTGAGGTCGCAGGTTTTGTCACTCTGCCATCGGACAGTCCAAAATCGCCGTTGGGATGTTGTGGCGGGTTGTCGACCAGCACCAGGTGTGCCGCGTCGCCACGTTTGATCAGTGCAGCGGCGTGGACAAGCAGTTGCGCGAAATCGTAATCACAATAAATGTCGCTGTTGATGACGGCAAAGGGCGCGTCACCCAGCAACGGCAGCGCATTGGCAATGCCGCCTGCTGTCTCCAGCGCGGGATTCTCCGGCGAATAACGGATGCGCACCTTAAACTTGCGGCCATCGCCCAGTGAGGCTTCAATTTGCTGGCCGAGATGGGCGTGGTTGATGACTAGATCGCTTATTCCCGCTCTCGCCAAATTTTCGATATGCCACACGATCAACGGCTTGCCGCCCGCTTGCAACAAGGGTTTGGGGGTGCGGTCGGTGAGCGGGCGCATGCGCTCGCCGCGCCCGGCGGCCAACAGCATGACTCTCAAAGTGGCGCTCCAACGGCTTGCTTTTTTTCGAGTGTGTCCAAAAGACGCAGTAGTGGCTTTAAATCAATGTAGCGCTCGCAAGCCTTGCGCAAATAGTCCATCACCAGCGGCAAGTCCTTCAGATAACCGTCCTTGCCATCACGGTGATACAGGCGCGCGAATATGCCCAGCACTTTCAGGTGGCGCTGCACGGCCATCCATTCGTAATCGCGATAAAAATCAGCAAAGTCCGCATGTACCGGCAACCCGGCTTGCCTGGCCTTTTCCCAGTAGTTAATCAGCCAGTCCAATACCTCGGCCTCTTCCCAGTGTATGTAAGCATCCTTGAACAGTGAAGCCAGGTCGTAAGTGATGGGGCCATACACCGCGTCCTGAAAATCCAGAATGCCCGGCGAGGTTAGAAGATTGCCTTTCTCGTTTGCCTCCTCTCCCCCTGGGAGAGGATTGAGGAGAGGGGGCTCGGTCACCATCAGGTTGCGTGAGTGATAGTCACGATGGACATAGACTTGCGGTTGCGCTAGATTATTCTGGCCTATGCGCTGAAATGTGTTTTCCAGCGTGGCGTTTTGTTTCTCGTCCAGCTTGGTCTGCAAGTGTTTTGCGACATACCATTCCGGGAACAGGCGCATCTCGCGTAGCAGCAGCGGCTCATCATAGGGCGGCAGTTCGTTTTCGCGGCTGGCGAGTTGAATGGCGATCAGCGCATCGGTGGCCGCACCGTAAAGCTCACGCGCATTGTTTGCATTGCCCCCGCGCAACGCTTGCAGGTAAGTGGTATTGCCCAGGTCGGACAGTAACAGGAAACCTTGTTCTAGATCCTGCGCCAGCACCTGCGGCACATGTACGCCGGCTGCGCCGAACAGCCGGGCGACATGAATAAACGGACGGCAGTCCTCATGTTGCGGCGGCGCATCCATCACAATCAGCGTGCGGTCGGAGAAAGTGGCGCGAAAGTAACGGCGGAAACTGGCATCGGCAGAAGCGGGCGCGAGTTCAAAAGACGCGTCAGGAAACTGGCTTTGCAGCCATGCAGTAAGCTGTTGTTGACGCATTATTGATTTTGGATTGCCTTAATCATGGATTTGTGCGATTTTACCACCTTAATTTGCCGACCCAGCACCATGCGTTTTTGTATTAACTCCCTAGTATTTTTCATGCTCAGTGCTTTTGCGGCGGTGTCTTATGCCGAGAATGTCACCGGCTTGCCGGAAAGCGGCCCGCAAAAAAATAACGAACAGACGCCGGTTTTCATTTCGGCGCAGCGTTTGCAAGGCGCTAAGGACAGCCAGCTCGAGGCCAGCGGTGAAGTCGAATTGCGCCATGGCGACCAGGCGATATTCGCCGACCATGTGTTATACCGGCAAGACAGCCAGGACTTGGTCGCTGATGGCAATGTGCGCATAGAGCAGGGCGGCAATGTGATGACCGGGCCGACCCTCAAGCTTAACCTGGACACCAATGTCGGCAACATGACCCAGCCGGAATTTCACATCGGCATTAACCACGCCCGCGGCAGCGCCGACACCCTGAATATACAGGGTCGCCACAACTATACTTTGCACAACGCCAACTACACGACTTGTCCGGCGGGGGACGATGATTGGCTGCTGAGAATGGGGGTGCTGGAAATTGACCGCAATCGCCAAGTGGGCGTGGCACACCATGCGCGCGTGGAGTTTATGGGGGTGCCGATTTTGTATACGCCGTGGATGGATTTCTCGCTCAGCGGCCAGCGTAAGACGGGTTTTCTCGGCCCCACATTTGGCAACACGGGCAAGGGCGGCGCCGAGATAACATTACCTTTTTTCTGGAACATCGCGCCCAACCGCGATGCCACGATTGAACCGCGCGTGATGGCCAAGCGCGGGGAAATGCTCAACAATGAGTTTCGCTACCTGGAGCAAAACTATGCCGGGGAGGCTCACCTGGACGTGCTGCCCGATGATCGCCTGACCAACAGCACCCGCTCGCGGGCAGCGCTCAAGCATACGCACAATCTGGGTCATGGCTGGGCTGGCTCGGCAGACCTGAATCATGTTTCGGACGATGCCTATTTCCGGGATCTATCAGGCGCGGTGAGCAGCACCTCGCAGACCAATCTGGTGCGCGAGGGCATGCTGACTTATGGCGGTGACTGGTGGAATGCGGCGGTGCGGGTGCAGCGTTTTCAGACCTTGCAGGATCCGGTCGTGCCAGTGGCCATACCGTATCGTCGCACGCCGCAAGTCACCCTGGGCGCACAGCGTGTGTTGGCCGGCACAAACGTGGCCTTGGTCGGGGAATACGTAGATTTTCGTCATCCAACCGCTATTAACGGGCAGCGCTTGGTAGCGTATCCCAGCGTAAGTTCCCCCTTGATTGCTAAACCGGCGTTCTATTTGACCCCGAAGTTTGGTGTACACAAAACCATTTACATGTTGGGCGAAAATAATCTAGGTGGGCAACCCGATAGCGTGCGCACGGTGCCGATTTTCAGCCTGGACAGCGGGGCAGTGCTGGAACGTGAATGGCGCAGCTCCGGACAAAACTTTGTGCAAACACTGGAGCCGCGCGCATATTATGTATACATCCCATATCGTGATCAAAATTCGTTGCCGAATTTCGATTCTGCTCAGGCTGATTTCAGTTTTGCCCAGATGTTTACCGAAAACCGTTTTTTCGGTAATGACCGTATCGGTGATGCCAAACATGTCACGCTGGCACTCACCTCGCGCCTGCTCGAGCAGGACACTGGCGCCGAGCGGCTGCGCGTAGCTATCGGCGAGCGCTTTAGCCTGAAGACGCCGCAAGTGAACTTGAGTGCGCCTACAGCCACCACCAACAAATCGGACATTTTGCTGGCGGCCTCCGGGCGGGTAACACGCACGTGGTCGCTGGATGGCGCCTTGCAGTACAACCCCAGCCAGTCACACAGCGAGAAATTCAATTTTGCGGCGCGCTACCAGCCGGAAAGCGGCAAAGTGCTTAACCTGGGTTACCGTTTTACCCGCAATAGCTTCAGACAGGTGGATGTATCCACGCAGTGGCCGCTGTCCGGGCGCTGGCATGCGGTAGCGCGCTGGAATTATTCCTTGCAGGATGACCGTATTCTGGAGGCGTTGACCGGGCTTGAGTATAATCAGAGCTGCTGGGCGGTACGCTTGGCGGCACAGCGTTTTGCTACGGCCACCAATGAGGTCTCAACTGGCTTTTTTGTGCAACTGGAATTGAACGACCTGGTGCGGGTGGGGGTGAACGACCCCTTGAGCGTGATGCGGCAGAGCGTTCCCGGCTATACCAAATTGAACGACTCCTCCGGCGACAACCCGGTGCAGGGTTTGCGTTAATCATCTGTTATTTGAAAGAACCAATTTATGCTGCAAAAAAATATCACCCTGGCGCTTTTGCTCTGGCTTGCTTGCTCGGCATCTGTCTTTTCCGCCGATGTGCAGAAAGATGCAGGTTCGCCAAAGCAAGCCGTGTTAATTGATCGGATCGCTGCGGTGGTGAACGATGATGTCATTACTGCCTACGAACTGAATGACAGGCTCGGTACCGTGGAGCAGCAGTTGAAAAAGCAGGGCACGCCGTTACCCGCAACGGAAGTGCTAAAAAAACAGATTCTGGAACGCATGATTACCGATATGCTGCAATCCCAGCTGGCCAGGGAAACCGGCGTGCGGGTCGATGATGCCCAGCTCGACAAAACGCTGCGCCGCATAGCGCAGGAGAACAAATTCCCGTCGCTGGTCGAGTTCCGTGCCAGGCTGGAACAGGATGGCATAGAGTATAAAAAATTTCGCGAAGAAATACGCGGCGAAATTATTTCCGCGCGCTTGCGCGAGCGCGAAGTGGACAGCAAGCTGGTGGTGAGCGACGGCGAAGTTGATAACTATCTCGCAACCCAGGCCAGACAATCGGGCAAGAGCGAGGAATATCAGTTGGCGCATATTTTGGTGCTGGTCCCCGAGCAGGCCAATTCCGACAAGATACAAATCAGCCAGCAGCGAGCCGAACAGGCACTGGCCCAGTTGCGTCAAGGCGCAGATTTTGCACAGGTAACGGCCGGGTTTTCTGATGCCCAGGATGCCCTGCAAGGCGGTGATCTGGGTTGGCGCACGATAGATCGCATCCCCAGTATTTTTGTAGCGGCGCTGCAAAAGATGCAGGCGGGCGATATCAGCCCGGTGTTGCGCAGCCCGAACGGTTTTCATATCTTCAAACTGCTTGCGCAACGCAGCAAGAATGTTGCGGCAATCATTGCACAAACCCATGCGCGCCACATTCTGATCAAAACCAGCGAACTGGTGCCGGAGAATGAAGCCAGGAGTCGCCTGCTGGAAATCAAGCAGCGCATAGAGCAAGGCGCAGATTTTGCCGCGCAGGCCAAGCTTTATTCTGAGGACGGCAGCGCCGCGCAGGGCGGAGATTTGGGTTGGATTTCGCCCGGCGATACGGTGTCGGAATTTGAGGAAGCGATGAACGCCTTGCAGCCGGGCCAGATGAGCGGTGCGGTGCAATCCGGCTTCGGCTGGCACGTCATCCAGGTGCTGGAGCGCCGCAATGCAGATGTGAGCGTGGAACAGAAAAAACAGCAAGCGCGCATGGCGATACGTTCCGTCAAATCTGACGAGGCCTATCAGGACTGGTTGCGCCAGTTGCGCGATCGGGCCTACGTAGAGTATCCGCTCGATCAGCCGGGCAAAGGCAAATAGCAAGCGCGGGGCACCAGGCTAAACCAACTAATGACGCAAACCATCCCCCCGCCGCTGGCCATTACATCGGGCGAGCCAGCCGGTATCGGCCCCGACCTGTGCTTGCAACTGGCGCAACATAGCCACGCACCGGTGGTGCTGGGCGACACAAATATGTTGCAACAGCGCGCGGCTATGCTCGGACTGAACGTGCAATTCCACGATTATGGCCCGCAGCAAATTTCTCCGCTGCCGCCCGGCCATTTGCGTGTGTTGCACATGCAGTCAGCCCAATCTGTTCAAGCCGGGAAATTAAATTCCGCCAACAGCCCTTATGTTCTGGATATGCTGACCCGCGCGGTGCAGGGCTGTTTATCGGGCGAATTCGCCGGTATGGTCACTGCGCCGGTACACAAAGGCATCATCAATGACGCTGGTATAACTTTCACCGGACACACTGAGTACCTCGCCGAACAGACACACACCGCGCAAGCGGTCATGATGCTGGTGGGCGGCGGAATGCGGGTGGCGCTGGCAACGACACATTTGGCGTTGCGCGATGTGGCCGATGCGATTACCCCGGCATTATTGGAAAATGTGCTGCGCGTCATTCAGCAGGATTTGATACGGCGATTCGGCATAGCCCAGCCGCGCATTCTGGTGGCCGGACTTAACCCGCATGCAGGCGAGGGCGGCTATCTGGGGCGCGAGGAAATCGACATCATCATTCCGCTGCTGAACCGCTTGCGCGCGCAAGGTATAGATGTCAGCGCACCCCTCCCCGCCGATACTCTGTTCACCCCGCAACGCCTGGCGCAATGCGACTGCGTGCTGGCGATGTACCACGATCAAGGCTTGCCCGTGTTAAAACACGCCAGCTTCGGCCAAGGCGTGAATGTCACGCTGGGCCTGCCCATCATCCGCACTTCGGTGGATCACGGTACGGCGCTGGATTTTGCCGGAACCGGCAAAGCCGATGGTGGCAGTTTGCTGGAAGCGATCCAGATGGCAAGGGAGATGGCGCAGCATGAACGTGCGGCATGATGCATAAAGCTCGCAAACGCTTCGGCCAAAACTTCCTTGTTGACGAACGTATCATCGCCGACATCATCGCCGCGATTCACCCGGAGCCGGAAGACAATATGGTGGAAATCGGCCCCGGTCTGGGCGCGCTGACGCGCCCGTTGCTGAAAAAATTAAATCATCTGCATGTGGTTGAAATCGACCGCGACATCATCGCGCGCCTGGAAAGCGATTACCCAAAAGACAAACTTGTCATCCACGCGGGCGATGCGCTCAAGTTCGACCTGGCGCAATTGCCCGCCCCATTGCGCATCGTCGGCAACCTGCCCTACAACATTTCCTCACCGCTGCTGTTTCACTTTGCCGGCTACGCCGAACGCATCCGCGACATGCACTTCATGCTGCAAAACGAAGTGGTCGAGCGCATGGTGGCCGCCCCTTCCACGCCCGCATATGGAAGGCTGTCGGTCATGCTGCAATACCGCTTCCATATGGAAAAATTGCTCGACGTGCCGCCCGAATCGTTCCGCCCCGCGCCCAAGGTGAATTCCGCCATCGTGCGCATGATCCCGCTGCCAGCAAGTGAAATACAGGTGCAAGACGGAAAATTATTTGCCCAAATTGTTGCCGCTGCCTTTGGTCAGCGACGCAAGACTTTGCGCAATACCCTGAAGGCAAAACTTAACGAGAGCGATTTTGCGCGGCTTGGCATTGATGCGCAGTTAAGGGCGGAGAATCTCGGTGTGGCGGAGTTTGCACGGATTGTGAATTTGCTTGTTGAGAGGGCGTAGTGAGTTGCCGGGGGTAGCCCGGCGGCTAGTCACTTTTCTTGTCTTGCCAAGAAAAGTAACCAAAAGAAGTCGCCCCCGGTTTGCCGCCACTGCGGGGTTCCCTCGATCAGCCGCAAGCAAGCGGGGCTGCGCAACTCGCCTTGGCGGGGCGCACACCCCGCGCCCCACTGCGGAGCTCGAACATAACCAGCGACTTGGCTGGCGTCGTTTGCCAGCTTAGTCGAATGGCTAGTTGTTATATCAGTGCTCGCCTAAACCTCCGCTCACTTGCGGTTGATCGAGGCGGCGCACAGGGGATGAGAAGCGAAAATCCAAAAACTTAAGATCGGGTGGGCAACTTATTGCCCACCGATTCTGAAAGGCCACGTGGACGCAGCGTGCCCACCCCACTTGGCTTTCAAAATATGGTGCGGTGACAGGACTGAATTGTGAAGATCGCCCCGGAGGATTACAATAGCAGCCATGTCGCAACTCGATTTCAGGCACCACTTCCTCATCGCCATGCCCGCCATGGCGGATTCAGTCTTCTCAAAGTCGCTCATTTACATTTGCGAGCACAATGAGCAGGGCGCGCTGGGTATCGTCGTGAATCGCCCTACCAACCTCACCCTGGGCGAGCTGTTTGCCCAGATCAAGGCCCCGTTAAGCAAGTCCGAGTTGAAAAAATTGCCGGTACATTATGGCGGCCCGGTGCAAACTGACCGGGGTTTTGTGCTGCATGAACCTATAGGCCAGTGGCAATCCACGCTACCCGTTAACGACAAAGTTGGCCTGACCACCTCCAAGGACATATTGCAAGCGGTAGGGCTGGGCAAAGAGCCGCACAATTTGCTGGTAACGCTGGGCTACGCCGGATGGACGCAGGGGCAACTGGAGCATGAGCTGTCACAAAATGCCTGGCTCAGCGTACCGGCCTCCGCACATATTTTGTTTGATCTGCCGGCCGAGGAGCGCTTGGCCGCAGCAATGGCGTTACTGGGCGTGGACTACGCATCATTGTCGGAGGACGCGGGACATGCCTGAGGTCAGAGGACAGAAGACAGAGGACGGAGGACAGAAAAAATCGCGTAGCGACAACGCTCCGTCTTCTGTCAGCGCAGCGTCTGTCCTCTGTCCTCTGGAAGGAACTCTCCTCGCGTTCGACTTCGGCACCAGGCGCATCGGCATCGCGGTCGGCAACATCCTGTTGCGCCATGCCAATCCGCTGACTACCATAGACGACGAGAAAAACGACACGCGCTTCACCAGCATCGCGGCGCTGATCGCCGAATGGCAGCCGGCGGCGCTGGTGGTCGGACTGCCCTGCCATGACGATGGCACGCCGCACGAGATGACCCGCTTGTGCCGCCGCTTCGCCCAGCGCCTCAAGGGGCGCTTTAATTTGCCCACTATTCTGGTGGATGAGCGTTATACTTCCGCCGCCGCCAGTTCGCAATTAAATGCGGCGGGCATACGCGGCATCAAACAAAAGCCGCTGCTCGACCAGGTTGCGGCGCAGCAGATTTTGCAGGCATATTTCGACGAACCCGCGATGGGACTTATGGCATGAGGCATCCGTGAATAACCCACAACTCAACAAGCACGGCGAACTGCAGCACCTGCTTTCCACGGAAGGCCTTCCGGTTGCCATACTGCGCGGCATCCTGGACCGCGCGGCAACTTTCGTGAATGTGGCCGAAGGACGGGAGATCAAGAAAATTCCCCTGCTGCACGGCAAGTCGGTATTCAATATCTTCTTCGAGAACAGCACGCGCACGCGCACCACCTTCGAGATCGCCGCCAAGCGCTTGTCGGCCGATGTGGTGAATTTGAACATAGGCTCATCCTCCGCCAGCAAGGGCGAGACGCTGCTGGACACCGTGGACAACCTGTGCGCGATGCATGCCGACATGTTCGTGGTGCGTCATGCCCAGAGCGGAGCGGCGCACTTCATCGCCAAACATGTCGCGCCGGAAGTCCATGTCATCAACGCCGGTGACGGGCGCCACGCGCATCCGACGCAGGCCCTGCTCGACATGTTCACCATCCGCCACTATAAAAAAGAATTCCATAATCTGCGCGTAGCCATAGTGGGTGACATCCTGTATTCGCGCGTGGCACGTTCGCAGATTCATGCGTTGACCACGCTCGGCGTGCCGGAAGTGCGCGTGATTGCGCCCAAAACTCTGTTACCCACCGCTGTCGAAAAACTGGGGGTGCAGGTTTATCACGATATGCGGCTCGGCTTGCGTGATGTGGATGTGGTGATGATGTTGCGCCTGCAGAACGAGCGTATGCAGGGCGCGGCACTGCCCAGCGCGCAGGAATATTTCAAGTATTACGGCCTGACCCAGGACAAGCTGGCACTGGCCAAGCCGGATGCCATCGTGCTGCACCCGGGGCCGATGAACCGCGGCGTGGAAATTGATTCCAGCGTAGCCGATGGATCGCATTCAGTGATATTGCCGCAAGTGACTTTTGGCATCGCGGTGCGCATGGCGGTGATGAGCATGCTGGCGGGGAAATAGATGATGAACATTCAGATCAAAAACGGACGCCTGATAGACCCGAAAAACAACATGGATGCGCTGCACGATGTATTCATCGCGGCGGGCAAAATCGCGGCGATTGGAACAGCATCGAAAGGGTTTGTCGCGGACAAAATTATTGATGCCAGCGGATTGGTGGTGGCTCCCGGGCTGATAGACTTGGCGGCGCGCTTGCGCGAGCCGGGTTACGAATATAAAGCCACACTGGAGTCCGAAATGGATGCCGCAGTGGCAGGCGGCATCACTACACTGGCCTGTCCGCCGGACACCGATCCGCCGCTGGATGAGCCGGGGCTGGTGGAGATGCTCAAGCATCGCGCGCGCGAACTGAATCAGGCGCGCGTTTATCCGGTAGGGGCTTTAACTTACGGTCTGAAAGGGGCGGAACTGACCGAGATGGCGGAACTGGCCGATGCTGGGTGCATCGCATTCAGTCAGGCCGACGCACCGCTGACCGATACCCGCGTGTTGATGCGCGCGATGCAGTACGCCGCCACCTTTGGCTTCAGCGTCTGGCTGCGCCCGCAGGACAGCTTCTTGGCGCGCGACGGCGTGGCGCACGATGGCGAAGTGGCAACGCGTTTAGGTTTGCCCGCCATCCCGGCATGTGCCGAAACCATCGCGCTATCTACCATGCTGCAACTGGCGCGCGAGACCGGCGTGCGTTTGCACATTTGCCGTATTTCCAGCGCGGAAGGCGTGGCGATGGTGCGCGCCGCCAAACAGCAGGGATTGCCGCTGACCTGTGATGTGTCGATGAACCACATCCACCTGTCTGAAATAGACATCGGTTACTTCGATTCCAATTGTCACCTGATACCCCCGTTGCGCAGTCTGCGCGACCGCGATGCACTTCGCGCAGCATTGCTCGACGGAACGATAGATGCAATATGTTCCAACCATTCGCCGGTAGATGACGATGCCAAACAATTGCCTTTTGCCGAGGCGGAAGCGGGCGCAACAGGTCTGGAATTGCTGTTGCCGCTGGCGCTCAAATGGGCCGAACAGGACGGACATGCACTATCTAACGCTCTGTCCAAGGTGACACAACAACCTGCACGCATCCTGGGTCTGAACGCAGGACACCTGACCATCGGGGCCGTTGCCGACGTGTGTATATTCGACCCGGATCTGTACTGGAAAGTGGAGCCCGCAGCACTGAGAAGTCAGGGGAAAAATACGCCCTTTCTTGGTATGCAATTAAAGGGGAAGGTCTGCTACACCCTAATAAATGGACAGATCATCTATCAGGGCTAACAGTCAGCTACTTTACGGTGTGCGAGGCAAAACGAATCCAGACATTCCCGGACAGCTTCGTCATCAAAGGCGCATGGGGCGAAGCGATGCGCCAAATAGGGAATGCGGATCCTGTCTTGCTAGGCGAAACGATAGGGCGTGAGCTGGCGAGCAGGTTGGGGGCGCGTAACGATTCTTTTGATGCGAGATAGTCGTATCGGGCAAGGTTATAAGCTGCCCGAGATTCAAAGCAAAATCCCCCGCGTAGCGCACACGCTGCACATCCGTGTATGCAGGAAAAGCCTCTTCCAGAGACAGCAATCCGACGGGGAACAATGTAACAAGCGGCCGCTTACTGCGGAAAATGCAAGGCGCGCCCGGTGCAGTGCGGCGACTAAGTCGTGA
Organism: Gallionellaceae bacterium; assembly: GCA_009885195.1. Lineage (GTDB taxonomy): Bacteria > Pseudomonadota > Gammaproteobacteria > Burkholderiales > Gallionellaceae > Nitrotoga. The sequence continues at coordinate 36,929 of VFLG01000001.1, read as the reverse complement.
CGCGCATATCGCGCCGCTCCAATGCCAGTGACAAAAACTCTGCGGACGGTATCGGATGGCTGAACAAAAAGCCCTGTGCATGGTGGCAGCCGAGCTGTTTTAGCAATGCGAGTTGTGCCTCGGTCTCTATGCCTTCCGCGATCACCGTCATGCCGAGACTATTCGCCAGCGCGCTGATTGCCGTCACGATCGCCACATTATCGGCATTGTCGGGCAGGTCACGGATGAACGAACGATCAATCTTGAGCAGGTGGATAGCGAAGCGCCTCAGATACCCGAGACTCGAATAGCCGGTGCCGAAATCGTCGAGTGAGAGCTTGATGCCGAGTTGATGGAGAGACTCGAAATTGCTGCTAACGGACTCGTCCATGTTCATCAACAAGCCTTCCGTGATCTCGAGGTGCAGCCATCTCGGATCGATTTTTGACTGTTCGATCACGCCGGCCACTATTGCTGCCAGACCCGCCGTTGCGAAATGGCGTGGCGACAGGTTAACTGCCATCGTGAAATCGTGCGGCGACAGATTGACCGACATGGTGAAATCGTCCAGCTTAAGCCCGTTACTTCGCCACATTTGCAACTGGGCGCAAGCCTCGCCGAGCACCCATTCGCTGAGCGGCACGATGAGGCCGCATTCTTCGGCTATGGGGATAAATTTCGCCGGCTCAAGCCAGTCACCATGCGCATTCGGCCAGCGCAGCAGCGCTTCGGCACCAATGATCGCGCCTGACTTCAGGTTAATGATAGGCTGGTAATAGAGTACGAATTCCTTGTTCTCGAGGGCGCGCCGCATATCGTTTTCTATTTTCACCCGCTGCTGTACCTGCACGCCCATGTGCTCGATGAACATCTGATGCCTGTTGCGACCGAAATGCTTGGCGCTGTACATCGCTATGTCGGCGTTGCGCATCAGCGTCGCGACATCCTGCCCGTGCTCTGGATACAGGGCGATGCCGATGCTGGCCGTGAGGTGAAGATCGTGACCGTCTGCCTCGATGGGCAGGGCTATGGCATCGAGCACTTTTTTGGTAATCTGGAGTGCGTCTGCGCTGGAGTTGATGTCTGGCAAGGTGATGACGAATTCATCGCCGCCGAGGCGGGCAACGGTGTCTCCTTTGCGCAGGATTTGTAACATACGTTGCGCCGCAATCTTCAGTACCTCGTCACCGACGTGGTGGCCCAGGGAATCGTTGATGTTCTTGAAATTGTCAATATCGATATAAGCCACAGCAACCAGATTATTGCGGCGCTTCGCCGATATCAGCGATTGATTGATCCGATCCAGCAGCAGCGCGCGGTTGGGCAAGTTGGTCAATGCGTCATGCGTGCTCATATGCTGGAGGCTTTGATCGGCGAGGCGTTGCTGCTCATATTGCCTCCTGATGACGCCATCGGCGTATTTTACGATGAAGAAAAAGATGGCGTAGAGCACGGCCAACGCCGCAATCACGCTCAGGGTGACGAGGCGTTGTCGCCTTTCGGAGCTCGCCAGCGCGTCTGTGACATCGGTATGCATCTCCAATATGCCTTCGATGGGTGCGTCTGCGCTTGGTCTCAGCGCGACATAGCTCTTCAGCACATCGCGGTTCGCGATCTCCCCATCCGGGGTGCTGAACATGTCGCGATGGGTGAGTATGCTCATCGCCTGTCCCTGGCGTGCAGAGAGAAAGCCGGCATTGCGGCTCTCGTCATTGCCGATCTGCGTGGCATCTGTCGAAAACAGCGTGCGTCCGTCCAGTTGAAAAATATTCAACTTGAGCAAATGGGTATTGCGCGTCAACTCACGTACGCTTTGGTTCAGCTTGGCAATGTCGGGATGGCGGCGCAGGGCATCGGCGTCGAGCCGCCTTGCTGTGTCGGCGAAGCTGCGGAACTGCGGCCAGATGACGTTTGCAAAAGTCTGTGTCAGCGCAACGCTGTGGTTCTTGCCAAATTCAAGCAGATCGTTTTTCTCCAACAGCCGATGGAGCGTGCCGAGGGCGATTGTCGCCAGTACCATCAAGATCAAACTGGTGATAGAAAAATAGCGTAGTAGTCGAAACATGTGTTCCCCTTGTTGTGTTCCATCATATTAGGATGGTGTTAGTGCTGTCAACACACTTAATGGGGTTTAGCCCGGCAGCCGGTTGACCCACACAGCATAACCCCTCATACTGGCAACGTACATTTTTAAGGACAAAATTATGAACGCTATTCATGCTGGAATCACCATCGGTGTTACCGAGTTGCGCGAGTCACCCACGCGCATCCTTAAACGTGCGGAAGATGAAGACCAGGCGGTCGCCATCCTCAATCACAACAAACCTGCGGGCTATATCATCTCGCCCAAGATGATGGAGGCCATGCTGGATTCCATCGCCGACCGCATCGCCGAGAATCGTGCGAAGACGCGCATCTCCACGCTAAATAAGGCACGCAAGGTTAAGCTGGATGATTTATGAACTTGCCATCCATCCCGATGCCGAGAAGGAATGGGCGAAGCTGGATGGCAGCATCAAGCGCCATTTCAAGGAAAAGCTCGCCAAAGAACGGCTCAAGCACCCGCGCGTGGTGAAAGATGCGCTACGTGAATTACCCGATTGTTACAAGATCAAAATCACCACGCCGCAGTTTCGCCTCATCTACCACGTCAACGATGCGAAGCGTCTGCTGACCATTTTGTCGGTCGCATCAAGAGATGATGTCTATGAAGAATTGCGCGCCAGGCTTGCCTGAAATTTGAAGCGACCTACGCCAAACGTTGCAACAATTTCTCGTGTATGCCACCAAACCCACCATTGCTCATCACTAATATCTGATCGCCGGGTTGCGCCGCAGCAGCAATCGCTGCTATCAATTCGTTCAGATCGCTTTTTACAGTGGCTTTGCTTCCCAGTGTAGACAGCGCCGCGCCCGCATCCCAACCCAGATTGGCGCTGTAGCAGAACACCGCATCCGCATCCTTGAGGCTGGCGGGCAGGGCGGCTTTCATCACGCCCAGCTTCATGGTGTTGGAGCGCGGCTCCAGCACCGCGAGTATGCGCGCCTGGCCGACCTTGCGCCGCAGCCCTTCAACCGTGGTGGCGATGGCGGTGGGGTGGTGGGCGAAGTCGTCGTACACGGTAATGCCATTGATTGTTCCGCGCACTTCCATGCGGCGCTTCACATTTTTGAATTCGGTCAGTGCGGCCAAGCCCTGCGCAACCGGGACGCCGACGTGACGTGCGGCGGCCAGCGCGGCCAGCGCGTTCATGCGGTTATGTTCGCCCATCAAGTCCCATTGCAGCGTGCCTTGCATTTTTCCGTTCAGGGCCACGCGATTGTTGTCATCAATGTTCCAGCCGTCATCACTGCCGAATTTTTCCACTGGCGTCCAGCAGCCGCGCTGAATAACACGCTGCAATGAATCTTCGCGTCCGTTGCTAACCACCAGCCCATTGCCCGGAACGGTGCGCAGCAGGTGGTGGAATTGGGTTTCGATGGCGGCAAGATCGGCAAAGATGTCGGCGTGGTCGAACTCCAGATTGTTGAGAATGATGGTACGCGGGCGGTAATGGACAAACTTGGAACGCTTATCGAAAAAGGCGGTGTCGTATTCATCGGCTTCGATGACGAAAAAGCATCCTTCATAACCCCCTCTCCCTCCGGGAGAGGGTTGGGGTGAGGGCAAACGTGCGGAAATGCCAAAATTCTGCGGCACGCCGCCGATCAAAAAGCCAGGATTCAGACCGGCATATTCCAGTATCCACGCCAGCATGGCAGAGGTGGTGGTCTTGCCGTGGGTGCCTGCGACGGCCAGCACCCATTTGTCATGCAATAAATTTTGCGCCAGCCACTGCGGCCCGGAAATGTAAGGCAGATTACGGTTAAGAATTTCTTCCATCAAGGGATTGCCGCGCGACACGACGTTGCCGATGACGTAGATGTCGGGATTGAGTGACAGTTGTTGCGGATCAAAGCCCTCGATCAGTTCTATGCCTTGCGCTTCTAGTTGCGTGCTCATCGGCGGATAGACATTCGCGTCGCAGCCGGTGACGCGATGGCCAGCCTGTTTGGCCAGCACGGCGATGCCACCCATGAAGGTGCCGCAGATACCGAGGATATGTATGTGCATTAAAAATCCTAAAAAATCTCACCACAGAGACACAGAGGCACAGAGAGAAACAAAAACAAGAACTAATGCTTGAAAACCCTATCACTCACACCCAAGCCAAGGTTTAGCTTTTCTCTGTGCCTCTGTGTCTCTGTGGTGAAAGGTTCTACGCTGCGTTTTATTCTCAGTTATCGTAATTTAACACCGGCGCTAACCAGCGCTCAGTTTCTTCCAAGCTCCACCCCTTGCGCCGAGCATAATCCTCGACTTGATCCTTATCTGCTTTCGCGCTGGCAAAATATTGCGATTGTGGATGCGAGAAATAAAAACCGCTGACCGCTGCGGTGGGTAGCATAGCAAAGCTTTCGGTAAGGATAATGCCCGCGTTCAGCGATGCTTGCAACAGCTCGAACAGCGGCCCTTTTTCGGTGTGGTCGGGGCAGGCAGGGTAGCCGGGCGCGGGGCGGATGCCACGATATTTTTCATCTATCAACGCGCTGTTGTCCAATGACTCATCCGCAGCGTAGCCCCAGAATTCACGGCGCACCCGCGCATGTAGCAATTCGGCAAAGGCTTCCGCCAATCGGTCGGCCAAAGCCTTGAGCATGATGCTGTTGTAATCGTCGAGATTCTTTTCAAACTCTGCCACACGCGCGTCTATGCCTATGCCAGTGGTCACTGCGAATGCGCCAATATAGTCGGCCACGCCACTGTCCTTGGGCGCGATGAAATCGGCCAGGCACAGGTTCGGTCTATCTTCCGGCTTGACCATTTGCTGGCGCAAGTTATGCCAAGTCATGGCTATTTTACTGCGCGATTCGTCGGTGTAGATTTCGATGTCATCACTATTTATGCTGTTGGCAGGAAACAAGCCGAACACGGCATTTGCGCCCAACCACTGCTCATCAATAATGCGCTTGAGCATCGCTTGCGCGTCTTTAAATAAATTGGTTGCGGCTTCGCCCACCACTGCGTCGCTCAATATTTTTGGATAGCGTCCGGCCAGCTCCCAGGTCTGAAAGAACGGCGTCCAGTCTATGTATTCGGCTATTTTGTCCAGCGGATAACTCTCGAATTTGTGTACGCCCATCAGCCACGGTTTGGGCGGAGTGACATTTTTCCAATCGGTTTTCAGCCCATGCACGCGCGCATCCGCCAGGCTATAACGCGCACCCTGGCCTTTTTTATTGGCGTGTTGTTCGCGCGCCTTGCCATATTCGGCCTTGATACCCGCCACATAATCATCGCGCAAAGTTGCGCTCAGTAAATTGCTGCACACGCCAACTGCGCGCGAGGCATCGGTCACATAAATAGTCGGGCCATTGCGATAGTTGGGCTCGATTTTTACGGCGGTATGAATGCGCGAAGTGGTCGCGCCGCCGATCAGCAACGGCAGGGTAAACCCCTGCCGCTGCATCTCTTTCGCGACATGCGCCATCTCTTCCAGTGAAGGGGTGATCAGGCCAGACAAACCAATTATGTCGGCCTTTTGCTTGCGCGCCATATCCAGTATTTGCTGGCACGGTACCATCACGCCCATGTTGATGACTTCAAAATTGTTGCACTGTAAAACCACCGTGACGATGTTTTTACCGATGTCATGCACGTCGCCCTTGACCGTGGCGATGACGATTTTACCTTTGGCTTTGCTGTCGCCCGAGCGGGCTTTTTCCGCTTCGATATACGGCACCAGATGCGCCACCGCCTGCTTCATCACGCGCGCGGATTTCACCACTTGCGGCAAAAACATTTTGCCTGCACCGAATAAATCGCCAACCACATTCATGCCGTCCATCAACGGGCCTTCGATCACTTCGACCGGAAATTTGGCTTGCAGCCGCGCTTCTTCGGTGTCTTCCACAATATAAGTGGTGATGCCGCGCACCAGCGCGTGGGTGAGACGTTCCTGCACCGTGCCCGCACGCCAGGCCAAATCTTCCACCGGCACCTTGCCGCCGCCTTTGACATTTTCGGCCAGTACCACCAATCGTTCTCCGGCATCGGGGCGACGATTCAGCACCACGTCTTCCACCGCATCGCGCAGCTCGCGTGGAATTTCTTCATACACGCCAAGCTGTCCGGCGTTGACTATGCCCATGGTCATACCGGCTTTAATGGCGTGATACAGGAACACCGTGTGGATCGCCTCGCGCACCGGCTCGTTGCCACGGAAGGAGAACGACACATTAGATACACCACCACTGATTTTGGCGTAGGGAAGATTTTTTCTGATCCAAGCCGTGGCTTCGATGAAGTCCACCGCGTAGTTGTTGTGTTCTTCTATGCCGGTGGCGATCGCGAAAATATTCGGATCAAAGATAATATCTTCCGGCGGAAAGCCGACTTGATTGACCAGAATGTCATAGCTGCGCTGGCAGATGTCGATCTTGCGCTGAAAAGTGTCGGCCTGGCCTTTTTCATCAAACGCCATCACCACGGCGGCTGCGCCGTAGCGGCGCACCAGCGTGGCGTATTTAATGAACTCGGCCTCGCCTTCTTTCATGCTGATGGAATTGACAATGGCCTTGCCCTGCACACATTTCAGCCCGGCTTCAATCACCGTCCATTTGGAGGAATCAATCATCAGCGGCACACGCGAGATGTCCGGCTCGGAGGCGAGCAGATTTAAATATTTCACCATGGCCGCTTGCGAATCGAGCATCGCTTCGTCCATGTTGACGTCTATCACCTGCGCGCCATTCTCCACCTGCTGCCGCGCCACGTTGACCGCAGTGCTGTAATCTCCGCTTAAAATCAAACGCGCAAACATCTTGGAGCCGGTGACATTGGTGCGCTCGCCGACGTTCACAAACAACGCATCGTCGCCAACATTGAATGGCTCCAGCCCGGACAAGCGCAACTGCGGCGCGATCACCGGCACAGTGCGCGGTGCGATAGCGGCCACGGCATCGGCTATCGCCTTGATGTGCGCGGGGGTGGTGCCACAACAACCACCGACGATATTCACCAAGCCGCTTTGCGCAAATTCGCGCAAGAAGCCGGAAGTCATTTCCGGTGTTTCGTCGAAGCCGGTGTCCGACATCGGGTTGGGCAAACCAGCATTGGGATAGACACAAATATAGGTATCGCACACCTTGGCCAATTCATCCACGTATTGCCGCATCAACGCCGCGCCCAGCGCGCAATTCAGGCCGATGGTGAGCGGCTGGACGTGACGCACCGAATTCCAGAATGCTTCCACTGTCTGGCCAGACAGGATGCGCCCGGAAGCATCGGTCACCGTGCCGGAAATCATCACCGGCAAGCGCGTGTGGTGCTCATCGAAATAGCGCTCGATGGCGAACAACGCCGCCTTGGCATTGAGCGTATCAAAAATGGTTTCCACCAGCAGCAGGTCTGCGCCACCCTCCACCAGCCCGCGCACCGCATCGAAGTAAGCCTGCTGTAACTGGTCGAACGTGACATTGCGTGCGCCGGGGTCGTTCACGTCCGGCGAGATGGAAGCGGTTTTCGGCGTCGGCCCCAACGCCCCGGCAACAAAACGCGGCCTGTCCGCCGTGCTGAATTTATCACAGGCGGCGCGCGCCAACCGCGCGCCAGCGACATTCATCTCATAGGCCAGCGCTTCCAGATGGTAGTCGGCTTGGGCGACGGTAGTCGCGCCGAAAGTATTGGTCTCGATAATGTCCGCGCCCGCCGCCAGGTATTGCTCGTGAATTTCCTGTATCACGTGCGGTTGCGTCAGCACCAGCAATTCATTATTGCCTTTGACATCGTGCGGATGATGGGCAAAACGCTCACCGCGATACGCGGCCTCGTCCAGCTTATAGGTCTGAATGATCGTGCCCATCGCGCCATCCAGAATCAGGATGCGGCGTTGCAATAGCTGTTCAATGGGATGTGGCGTGCGGTTCATAAGTTGTGGCTCAAAAAAGAGCGCGATTTTATCATGTCGCAGAAGATGCTAATTATTCCTGTCCATCCGCCTGTATTGCACGGCCTCGGCGATATGCGCGGTAAGAATATTTTCGCTGCCTGCCAGATCGGCAATGCTGCGCGCGACCTTAAGCACGCGGTGATAAGCGCGTGCAGATAAACTGAAGCGGGTGATGGCCTGCTGCAGCAGCGCTGCTCCTTGCGCGTCCGGCGCGCACAGCGTATCTATTTCCGGCACGGTGAGTTGGGCATTGGGTTTGCTCTGGCGCTGCAAGGACCGTTGCCGCGCCGCTTCCACACGCGCTTGAATATTGCTGCTCGCTTCGCCATCCGCTTGCGTGAGCAGAACTTCGCGCGGTACGGCAGGAACCTCGATTTGAATATCAATGCGATCCAGCAGCGGGCCGGAAATTTTGCCGCGATAACGTGCGACCTGATCCGGCGTACAGCGGCATTTGCCGTTGAAGTGGCCGAGATAGCCGCACGGGCAGGGACGCGTTGCCTTCTTACCATACGTCCGGGTGTGCCTCAAGGCATTGAGAAAGAAGCCTTTTGACTTTGAGCCCCAAACCTTGGGGGAGCGGATCAAGAAGGAACGACTCAGGCTTGGGCTGTCGCAGAAAGAAGTAGGGAGCATGCTTAATGTTAGCTCATTCACGGTACTCAACTGGGAAAAAGGGAAAACGGAGCCCTTAAGGGAAACCATGCCGAGGCTTATGCGATTTCTGAAACGAGCATCTTGATGAGGGGCTAATAATTTCCCTAATAGAATAATATCAATTTCTCTGGTATGGTTTAGTTCGACATACAAATTGCTTAGATACTAAATGTTGAGCATAGAGAATGTCGTTTGGGTTGAATAATTCCACTTTATAACTATTGGAGAAATAGAAAATGAAATACTTGAACGAAAAATCGGCACCAGCTCGGTCCTATTGATTAAACGATAGACTTCTTCAAATGAACCCCATACACAAATCTACAGCGGCTGAATGTTTGCTGTCACACCGGGAACGACATTGCCGTTGCTGTCATAAGCTTTCACGACCGCGCTCAGCCCGGTCAATCCACCCGCTACAAAAAACTTGAAATTGACCCATTGCTGAAGATTCTGTCCTGCGACCGGAGTCAGCATCACCTTGATCGTGGAACCAGTATCATTCCATGCAACATTCTTCACATCACCCCGCGGATTAACTACCCATGGCACGCCCACTCCATAGTCATGGGCGATTACAAGATGAATAGCGTAAGGTACTGTTGAACCGGTGAAGGTGACCACGCTACCGCTTGCACGCTCAAGCGTTTGAAGTTGTTGCGTGCTAAGGCTGCCGCTGCTCCCGTCAAATGTATTGGCCGTGCCGGTTCCCGGCAATATTTCCACGGCAATGGGTGAAGTGACTGGTACCCCGCTTACGGTGAGATTAACGCTCGCCATGCCGGTCGCAATCCCCGCCGGCACATCCAGAAGCACCATAGTCTGTGACAAATCCTTATCCCCATTGACCGAACTGGCAAGCAAGTTTCCATTCGTATTCGCGTTATACCCCAGGCTTTGATCCGTTTCGGTACCCACAATCAGGCGCGACATCGGGTCGGGATACATGTTCACCACGGCACGTATCCTCGCATCTCCAACTGGATATTCAATTGCCGGGCCGGATGACGGAGTAATCGTCGCCGCAAGGTTAGTGCGTGAAACAGGCACATTCCAACCAACCGCCAAAGCCACGGTATCGCCCGCGCGCACGGCTGTGGAAAAAGACTTTGTACCCGCGCAGCCGCCAAGACTCGTCGTCAACAAGACCATCAAAACAACCAGCGTTCTATTCATCATCGCTCTACCCTCCTGAATTCTTGCTTCGAAATGGCTACCAGTTTTGCAAACCCAAAGCCTTGAGCCGTATCCGCGCCACATCTGCCGCATCAACGACGCCATCCGGATACCAAACCGGCGACACATCGGCATGCTGCATTTGCACCAACGTCGGCACCAGCTGCCCCAGCGCAATCCGTTCTGCCAGCACCACATCCGCCACGTCCACCACGCCATCAACATTGATATCGCCGTCAGCCAGACTGGGTGCGGACTTGTAAACGCTTATCTGCCCTAAGGTAGTTGCCTTTGCAAGAGCCGCGTCAGTCACCGAATAATAGAACGAGAACGAACCCAGCGTGGTTGGCGTACCAGAGAGCACTCCGGTACCCGCAGCAAGCCCGATGCCAAGCGGCAGGCTACCCGTCGTAATGCTCCAGGTATAAGGAGGCGTCCCGCCGACCGGCGTGCTGAATGTAAAGCTGAAAGACTGGCCGAGAATAGCCTCCTTTGCCAGTTCAAGCGGAATGGTAAGGCCCGCCACGCTCTGTCCGTTGCCTAAAATACCGTGGACATTAGCGACCAGCGGGTCGGTTCCGGCCAACACCTCAACTGCGTCAGGCAGGCCATCCTTGTCGGTATCCGCCAAAGGCGCGGTCGGCGGCGGCAACTGCGACAGCACCAGCGCAGTCAGGAAATCATCACCACTCCAGCTGCCATTCGCAGAGTTTTGTTGGCCAAGCAGGTAATCCAGTGCGGGCCCGATAGAAGGATCAGACGGATTAAGCTGTTTCAACAAACGATAAGCAAATGCGGTTTCGATGACCGAGCTTGCGTCGCTCGCGAGCCCGGCACCAAAACCATTGTCATTATGCTTGCGTGTCAAAAGCCACGCCATACTCGAATTAAGCGTAGTAGCAATGCTGATGGTATTGCACCCGGTCAACCCGCGCGTCGTTTGCGCGGCACTCAGCGCCAGCATGTTGTAGGCCGTCGGGATGATCGAACTGTTTGCCGCACCAGAAAACGCCGCTTTGGAATAAGACCACCCGCCATCCGCGCGCACCGCCTCCAGGATGCGACACACCGCCTCCTGCGCATCTGCTGTCGTATAAGTTGCCAAAGGTGAAGGCAAGATAGCACTCAGCGCCAGCGCCGAATCCGGAAAACTCGTGTCATAGCGCGCATAGCTTCCCCATCCAAGCAAGCTATTGCGCGCGTTCTTCAAATCCCTCTCCAGGTTCGTCGTGTTACCCCCGGCCAATCTCACTGCGGCTAACTGGCGCGCCAAGGAATCAACGCTGCTGGCGGGCGCATTCACCAGCCAGGAATAGCCGCGCGCATAGACCGGGCCGCGCAGCCCCGCCGTATTCAGCGCCTCCAGCGCGCTGGCCGTGGCGGCCACGGCGGCGATGGAGGAATTGCCCCAGCGCCCTTCACTGTTCTGATGGGCGAACAGCCACCACAAGCCCTTGTTGCGGGCAGTATCTATCTGCGTTTGTGTGGCAGCCCAGACCGAAAGACTGGCCGTGCCGAGCACCGCCCCCGCCAACATCATCAGCAATTTTTTAGCCGACATACTCTCCTCCGGGAGAAAATGGTTTCTGTACGCTTATGTGCTTCATCATGGGTAAAACCGCTGCGTCATTGAGCTGCCTTCATGTTTAGTGTGTCCGGGTTACGCGGCTCAAATATCAATCGAGTCTGACCCTATTGATCTTTTCAAGCCGCTCAAGCGGCCTACCGGGTCATACTGGTAGACGGTGGCGTTGGCGTCGTTATCCGCCACGGCGTTGAGCAGGCCGCCGGGTCTCCAAGCGTAGTTGAGTGCCTTTACATTTTTCATTTCCATATCATCTCTTTAGCCACTGCGACACCAGCTCCTTCAGGTAATTTCTGATGCGTTTAGTATTCGTGATATTTTGCGCGCTCATTGTAAAATTCACGGCTACGTCACCCACGATGACGTAGCTCTTGCAGAGTGCTAATGACCCAGATGGGGTCAAGGGACTATGCGAGTTTAAACAATGGCCGATCCAAAAATAAAAAAGGTCGCGCGGCATTACCTTTCCATCCGGGGAGATGGTGAACATCTCCCACGAGTCTGGATATTCAATGCGTCTATAGATACGAACCAAATCTGTCCCATGGTCTGCTTCGATAATCCGGTCACGGTATGACCCAGTGTTATTCCAAATCTCTGCAAATCGGTTTGGATCAGTGTACCGTCCCTTCTCTTCCTCTTTTAGGACGACAAGCCGAAGCCGTAAATCGTCGTTATAGCCCCCATCCTTTGGCTTGAAGCCTGGCACTGCCGCCGCGACTTCGGAAGCAGCAATCGTCAGCAATAGATCGCGTGATCCATCATCAAGGCCTGGCAGCCACCGAAGCCAACTTGGCGTTCCTCGCTCACTCTGGAAGTAGCGCTTAGGTATGTCAAAATCACGTCCGGCAAGACGCTCTCTCTGGACATCGTTGTCGCTGGTACCGGACATACAAGCGCTCGATATCAGTAGAGCGGTACAAGCTGCGATGGCTCTCAGCACGAAATGTGTTCGGGAGGCTATTGATCGCATCTTGAGCACCATATTCGTCGCGTCCAATCAGCTTCCAAGCGTGAACCCGTCAATGGACTGCCTCCGAACGTGGTTGAAGGAAGCCCATATCGTCCGAATACGTCTTGGTGATAATCGTATACTTGGCTGGGATTAAGGAGACCAATCACTCCTTCTGTATCCGCGTCAGTAGCACCAATGTGAGCATTCATCAAGTCTATCCGAATAACCCCCAAATCAGCGCTCTGTCCGGTATAAACTCGAGAATATGCCTCGATGCGAGTATTAATGGACGTACCACCAAAAAGGGAATCAATCAGACCACCACTTGGATTGAGAGAGCTCAAAGCGACATCGGCAATGGGATCGCTTTGGGTTTGACGTCCCAGCCAGAACCCTTCAACATCATCGGCAGCAGCCATCTCCCTTTCGTAATCTGTAATGGTCATCGATTGTGGTACTAAATTGTAGATTGAGTACGTTGATAAATTAAGGTTAGACAAACTCTGATTCCCTGAATTAATACCCGAACCCAAATCGACGTAGCTCCCACCATCAAACCCATATTCAACATTCGATGGCTGTAAGCCCGATGGGTCAGTCAGGTTAGTTGGGTTATTACCCACATACGCATACTGATTCAACCCGCCCCTCAACCCGATCGGATCGCGTTGCGTGAATCGGCCCAATGTCGGATCGTAGTACCTCGCCCGGTAGTAAATGAGTCCCGTCTCGTCCGGCTCGCGCCCGGTGTAGCCGTATTGCGGGATGTTGCCGCTGCTGGTGGTGTTGCCCCAGGCGTCGTAGCTGGCATTGCCGGTGACGGCACCGGTTTTGTCGGTGGTGGCGACCACGCTACCTAGGCCGCCTTTGTGGTAGTAGCGGGTGTCGTTTGTTGTGATGCGCAGCAGCGGGTCGTCTATGCCCGGGCCGTGGGTGTAGATCGCATCGGCTTTGCTCCAGGTGCTGTATTCGCCATGGATGCTGTTGCCGTTGTATAGATATTTGGTGGCATTGCCGTACACCTTTTTGCTGACGCGGCGGCCCTGGTCGTCGTAGGCGTAGGTTTGGGAGCTTAGTCCGGTCTTGTCCACTTGCACCAGTTGGTTGAGCGCGTCGTAGGTCAGGTTGGTGATGGTGCTGCCGGTGCAGCTGGTCGTGCCGTTGGTGGTGACGCCGCTGCCTTCGCACTTGGTGGTGAGGTTGCCGTTGTCGTCGTAGATCATCGCGGTCAGCAGTGTGCCGCTGGCGTTGGTCTGGCGGATTTCCTTGAGCTGGTTGGCGGCATCGACCACGTAGTAGAGCACAGCGCCGCTGGCAGTCTTGCCGGTGCGGTTGCCGAGCGGGTCGTAGGCATAGGTTTCGTTCAACGCGGGTGGGGTGTAGACGCCGACTTTGTCCTGGACGGTCTTGCGCTGGCCGACGCCATCGTAGCTGTAGTCGTGCTGGCTGACCACGGCGGTGTCGGTGTAGTTTGAGCGGTTTTTGAGCTGAGCCAGGGTGTTGTCGGGGTTCCAAGTGTATTGGGCGTTGACGCCGTTGGGCAGCCATTTCTCCGTCATGCGGCCACCGGCATCGTAAACGAAGCTGACATAGTCGTTGTTCGCCGCCCACAATCCGCTGAGGCGGCCTACAGGGTCATACTGGTAGACGGTGGCGTTGGCGTCGTTATCCGCCATGGCGTTTAGCTTGCCGCCGGGGCTCCAGAAGTAATTCAGCTCCTTGCCGCCGCGCCCATCGGTGATTTTTGCCACACGGTGAGCATTATCGTAGGCATAGCTGTAGGTGACTTCCGGTGACTGGGCGGTGGTGGTTTGGCCCAGCGGGTTGCGCAGATAGCTGGTGATTTTGCCGGTGGCGTCGGTGCGGGTCAGCATCTGGTGGCCGTAGGCCCAAGTGTATTGGGTGGCCTGGCCTTTGGCGTCGGTGGTTTTGACGAGGTTGTTGTTGCTGTCGTATTCGAATGTCCAGGATTTACCCAGCGCATCGGTTTCCCTGATCTTGCGGCCGAAGTCGTCGTAGGCGTAGCTCATTTGCGTCGCCACTACATCTGATGTCGGGTTTGTGCCGCCGCTGTCGGTGCGGCCGGCTGCGACGGTGGCGAGGTTGCCCAGGTTGTTGTAGGTGTAGCGTGTGACCGGGCGTATCTGCCCCAGTGTGGCATCGGTATAGGCCGGGCCGACCACGCGCCAAGCGCGGTTCAGCTCGTCATAATCGGTGCGCGTGATGCGGCCCAGGTTGTCTGTGACGGAGATGACGTTGCCGTTGAGGTCGTAGTCGAATATGGTCGCTCTGAGGGCGGCATCAATTTGCTTTTTAAGGCGACCGTCCATCTCGCTGCCGTAGTACTCATAGCTCGTGGTGTTGCCGTTGGGGTCGGTGACGGTGCGCGGTTTGCCGTCCAGGTCTAATGTCTTGGTGACGGCGTGGCCTTCTTCGTCATAGGCTTTGACGACATGGTTGGCGGCGTCGTATTCGAAACTCAGGCTGTAGTTGTCGGGGTTGGTGACTTTGAGCAGGTTGCCGACGGCATCGTACAGGTAGGCGGTGGCGTTGCCGGCTGCGTCCAGGCTGGCCGTTTTGCGGTCGGAAATATCGTACTGCACAGCGCTGCTATCCAGTTGCGAGCCGGATATCGTGAGGCTTTGCCCGATCAGGTTGCCGTTGGGGTCATACTGGTAATCGCGCAGGCTGCCCACGGCGTCGGTCATGCGTGTTACACGGTCAACCGCATCGTAATTCTTGGTAGCCGTTTCCCAATCCGCAGTGAGACTGGTCGTGGGGCGGCTCAAGTTATCGTAAACCAGGGTCGGCGAGATTTCTTCCGCTTCAAGATTGCCGTCGCCGTCCTTGTCACCCTGGCGCTTGACCCGCTCGACATTTAGATTGTTGGAATCATAAATTTTGGTCCAGATCGGACCTGCCGCCGTGCTGAAATTGCGCGCACGCTTGGAAGTCAGGCGATTGCCGTAGCTGTCGTAGGTGTTGATGGTCCAGGCAACGAGGTCGGTTGCAACCGGGGTGTAACTGCTCGGGACAATGCTGGCGCCTATGCCCTGCTTGAGCGCGATCTGGTCGGTAAGGTTGCCCTTGGCATCGTACTTCATCAGGATGTAGTTGCCGCGCGCGTCCTTGACCTTGCCTGGTTGGTTGAAAGTATTGAAGTTGCTGAATGCGACCGTACCGCCCGATGGGTTGGTGATGGTTGTGACGTTGCCGCTGCCATCGTAGGCATAGCTGGTCTTATACCCCATCGGATCAAGCTTGCTAATGCGTTTACCCGGGTCGCTGGGATCGTAGGTGTACTCGCGCTGGGCGCCGTTTTCTTCCTCCAGTTTGATCAGGTTAGCGTTTTTGTCGAAGAAGAAACGACGGACACCCCCTCGTGCGTTAGTGACCACGCTCTCGCGGCGGAAATCATTGTAGGTAAAAGTAGTGGCCTCGCCCGCACTGGTGGTGTGCTTGAAGACCCTGCCGTTGGTGTAATAGACAAAGGTCATGCTATTGCCACGCGGCAGGGTGAAGCTTTTCATCGAATGGATGAGATTCGGATCGGAAGTGTAATAATCGTAAACGACTGGATCTTGGTTCCCCGCAGCAGCAAGCGGATTTTTGAAGGAGGTCAGATTATCGTTGCCGTCGGTGTAGCCATACTGGAATGAGCGATTGGTCCAATCCTTGATCCCAGTAATGTGGTTGATCGGTGTAGCGGTATTATAGCTGAAAGTGAGACTGCGCCCCATGCCATCGGTCACGCTGCACAGGTTTGAACCACAGGTATCATAGGAAAGCGTGAGCGTGTTGTTGTTACGATCCGTGATACTGGCCAGGCGAGCCTTCTGCCCCAACGTCCCTGCCATGTTCTCGAACGTGTAGGTCATGCCATTCTTCTCGCGTATGGTGTAGGTCCCGTTTGCATTGCGAGTGGTTGTGAAATAGTAGCCCTTTGGAGCGGTAAAGACACTCCCGATGGCTACCCCGGTTGACGTGCCGGTGACCTGTATGTACTTGCGGGCACCGCTGCCGTCAACCCATGTAACAGAATTAGTTTTATCATCGGTATCGGCTGCATCCACCAGTGAATTTTGATTGTCGTCATCAAATGTCAGATACTGGTTGAAGCTGTGGGTCCAGCCATAACCCAGCGGACCATCCTTTCCGTCGCGGCTGTTGTAGGAGCGCTCAAACACGATAGGCAAACCACCCTGCCCCTTAAGTGCGATGTCGCGCTCGGTGTGGTACATATTGCCGGTGACCATGTTGACCGGGTCGTTCGAATAGGTATTGGCAAAGGCGGTACCATAGTTAACTATCGAACTGACAGTCGCAGTAATAGTGTTGAGCAAAATAGCCCCAGCCTCCGTCGGATTCACGCATGCGTAACCTGTATCAATGTACTCATTGGCGGCAGAGGATACAGAAGTTGTAGGTATCCCTGCATACCCACCCGAATATCCGCCACTAATGATAAAACCAGAACTGTAGCTGTTTGAAGCTCCCTGCTTCTCCATCTCCCATACCGCCCCTTTCCACCAGTTATCGTAGTTGATGTGGCTGCGTGGAATAGTAAAGCGGTAGCCATTCGTCAAAATATCAGTCCGAATTTGGGTGACTTCGATCGGCAAATAGTCAAGCGTGCTGTCAGCGTTGTGGGTGAACTTGTAGCATTGGCTGGATGCGTTTGCGCAGGCGGCTTCATCACCCGGCACGCTCCAGTTTGTGGAGGTGAGCGTCAACACCGCGATGCCCTTTTCTTTCGCGTACTGAATACCACGCACGGTACTGACCGCATCAGCCATACCATTCTCTTGCCACACATACGATTCCAATGCGGATAGCGCATAACCCTGCAGCATGAAGGTATTCCACACGGGCAGCCCTGTAGTAAGATCAACGTCATTTGCGACGCCGCCTTTGAAATCGACCACCAATCCTTTTAGCACACCACTATTTAACAGCGAATAGGGAAGATCAAGCACGTAACGCGCACTAGCCACGGTGGATGTTAGCCCAATATGGTTTCCATTCCAGCCGGAGCCGCCGTTAATTGCTGATATCCTTTTGCTTGAATCATCCACGTAGCGCATGAATTTCAACCCGACCAGATTGAGGTATTCGCCCATGGTCTCATCCAGATTGGTGCTCGGATCGCTGATGGTGCGCACGCTGTTCAGCAGACGCTCCGCCCGCTGCTGTAGCAGCGCGTCGGATGTTTGAAAGGCATTGACGAGAAGCGCGTGGATATTGACAGGGTTGATGTTTGTGTAAGTGATGCTGGTCTTGCCAGTCACCGGTGCAGGGTTGACGGTAACAATCTTAGTACAAGGAATGTCTGGGCAAAAGGATGGAACGCCGAGCTTGACTGACAAGTTGAGTGTCTTTAGAACTGGCGAAGCAGTCGTCGAGTCCCAGAAGTTGAAACTGCTACCCGCCGTCGGCGTACCCCCATCCACGAGGATCACCGCATTTACTTTAATATCGCTTGCACCGCTCGGAGGGATGCCGTTAGCCCGATATAAGTCCAGGGCCGCTTGTGCCTGCTGAGCCGTTATATTCTTATTTGTGTTTGCTGCTCCGACAAAACCCAGAGTCAACCTGCTGAGACTGATCTGCGGCATCGTCAGGCTCAGTGCACTTGGCAGGTTAACCCCGGAAATCACAAACTTGTAGCGGTGAGAGTCTGGCACTTCGGCTGCTTCCGAGGGTAACGAGACATTATCCCAAGGGGTAAAGCTGATCACTTGATAAGGCAGCGAAGATGGCAGAATATCGAAGGCACGCGGTATCTGTTTACCCAGATAAGGGACGTCTTCAATAGTGTTGTTCTGAGTCAGCGTGGCTGCAACTTGGCTGGCATACACTTCCTGTGGCAAGCTATCCGGCCCGTTCTGGCGTTTAGCCATGTAGGCCGTGTAATTAAAAGCAACGTTCACGGCAATGCCGTCCTGATAGGTTTTTTCTTTAAAGCTCGGGTCGAGCGGAATCCAGCGATGCCCTGTTTTATCTACCCGAGTACCGCGATAGTTACCGTAAGGCACGCATGCTTCTACCCACACATGGTCGAACCAAAGTTTTTTTGCTGCGACATCTGCATCAGCCGAAACTTGACCGTGACGGAGTATCTGTACTGCGCCGTCATAACCTTTGGCTCCTATCCATTTCAAGCCGCGATCATCGTTGGAGAATTGAACTGTGCCACGCACATAGCGCGCAGGTATATTGGAGGCACGCAACAACGCGATCAGTAATGAGGCTTGGTCGGTCGGGCCACCGGCTTTGCTCACCAGCGTACCCATAGTCCCTTTGAGTGAACCGAAATACGGCTCATAGGCGATATTATTGCTGACATACTGGTATATCTGGACGGGCGAATACTGGAGCTGTTCGGCGAGCGCCTTGATTTCCGGCGTCAACTGAACATCAAGGTTTTGCGCAAGGTCTGCTGCCGTGTACGAACAGGTGGCTGCTTCGGTCGGCGTTGGGTCCGGCAATGCAGCCAGTAGTGTGTCACCCAGAAAGGCGTAGACATCGTTGCCCGGGATACTACGATTAGATGCCAGATATTGTGGCTCAGCCCCCTTGGGTAAATCTTTAGGCTTGGTTGTTACCGGCGCGCCCTGAGACCATGTGCGATTAGAACCCGGACTAACATCGAGCTGAGGCCGGTTGCGCGAATGCAGGTCTTTTAGAACCTTGCGTGCATTGGTCAAAGCCTGATCGAAGTGCGCGGTGTCAGAATTGGCCAGTTGTTCCAGCGCTGAAGTAAGTTTGTCGAACCTGCCGCCGACCTGCTGGGTTGGCGTCTCGCTCTGCGACGAGTTTGCTCCGATTTTCGGATTAGCTTTCAGTCGGGCCAGCGCTTCGCTTTTCAATACACTTAATTCCGCCGCTTTGGAGCGCACCAGGTCGCGCGTTTCTGCTCCGCGTTTCGCGTCCCCCGATTTTTTAAAATTACTGATGCGCTCCACCAGATCCGCAGCCTCATCCATTCTTCGATCAATATGCCCTATCAAAGGATCATCTCTACCCGTGTTGATGGTCTTGCGAATATAGCTCACCACTTCATCGCTGACTGGCGCAGGATCCTTTGTTTCCGCGCTGGCAGGCAATACCAGCCCCAGGCTGAGCACGGCGGCTGACATGGTTAAAAAGTTTATGCGGCTACGTATCCGCATGACGCTTTACTCCCGATGTGCATATTTTTGTGTTGCGTTGCATAATGGAATCGCTCCGTATTCGTTTTTTCTCCGCGCCGCTCTCAATGAATGGCTCTTTTTTAAATCACTCAAACCCGATTACTCCGACCAGACGCCCGAGCTCATCGTAGTCATAAGTCACCTGTGGCGTCGGCGACGGCTTAACTGAGTTCGAGTTGGCCGAATATAAGCTTGTACCCACCGTATTGATTGCTCGCACAGTAAAGGTATAGGCCGTGTCGTTGGTCAGTCCCGTGACGATGCAGGGTGATGCCGTGCAGGTTCCGGTTCTGCCTTGCGGGCTGGAGGTCGCGGTGTAGCTGGTGATGGGCGAGCCGCCATCGTTGGCGGGGGCAGTAAAGGTCACCATGGCCTGGGTATTGCCGCCCACAGCTATACCGATGGTCGGCGCGTCAGGCCTTATCGGTGCCGGGGTGACAAAGTTTGAAGTTCCCGATGGCTGACTCGATCCAACCGCATTGTTTGCTGTCACCCAGAAAGCATACCTCGTGCCGTTGGTGAGTCCTGTAACGACACAAGGCGAGTCCGTGCAGGTTCCGGTTCTGCCTTGCGGGCTGGAGGTCGCGGTGTAACCGGTGATGGGCGAACCACCATCACTTGGTGGTGAGCCACCCGGTGGGCTAAAGGTTACGGTGGCCAGGGCATTGCCGCCTGTAGCCGAGACGCTCCCCGGCGCGTTTGGGACGGTCGCCGGAATCACAATGTTCGAAAGGGCCGAATTTGCGCCCGTACCGACAGCATTGGTTGCTGTTACAGTGAAGGTGTAGATCGCGCCGTTGGTCAGATCCATGACGATGCAGGGTGATGCCGTGCAGGTTCCGATTCTGCCTCGCGGGTTGGAGGTCACGGTGTAGCTGGTGATGGGCGAGCCGCCATCGTTGGCAGGCGGAGTGAAAGTAACAGTGGCTTGGGCATTGCCGGCAATGGCAGTGCCGATGGTCGGCGCATCCGGAGCTGTGGGAACATTGTAATTGTAATTGATGAGCAATTGCGGTGGGCTGGAGCTTTCTCTGGAGTTGGCCTTGATGAGTGGGGTACTGATGGCATTGTTGTGGTAAGCAAAGCTGACCACCTTGCGCCCGACGCTGAATTCACTTTGCACATAGGCCGTGACGTCAATTTCAAACCAGGCATAGCTGGTCGAGACAACGGTGATGCTGCCTAGAACAGTGCCGAGTGCAGGTTTGTTGAACCAGGCAATCGTGGTCTCGCCCCAAGTGGTGTCAGCTACAGAATAAGCGGTGCTGACTACGCTGCCCGCATTATTGAGGCTAGCTTTAAGACGTAGTTTGGCGCTGCTAATATTGGAGATACTGGTGGTGTCGAATTTCAGGTAGGCGTCGGTTTGCTTAGTAGTATTCTCAATTTGCAGATTATTGTTGCCGCCATTGTTCTGGGTTACGTTGTTGGAATTAACCCAGGAATCAGCAGTGGGCATCAGGATGTCGCCACTTGCCCAAGCAGACAGGCAGATCAGCAGCAAGCCAAGTGTTCGGCGCAGCGCGTGCGTGGACAGGGAAATCATTCCACTAGACCCAAAGGACGGCAGCCAAGCAGTCGGTTATAGGTCTGGCAGTCCAGATTATTGTTGTTCGCATTTGCTCCCATGCTGCCATCCCCTTTGTCAGCTGCATACAGGTATTACTAATCTAAACATAGTGTCTTAAGTAATGCCGCATGATTTTCTATGAAGCCCATTATTCATGCGGCTTTGTGGTTATATGGACGCGACAACACTTAGCACGTCATGTTTAACCTTGGTTAGAATGTTAGTTTGTTGTATTCGGTTTTACTTAGAGGTGCACGATTTCTTATTGTGCACCGCATTCCGGTGCTTTTAACCTTTCCAAGTCGATGCCATTGTGCTGACTATACTCTCAGCGGCGGTGATTGTCTTGCGCGTTTAGTCTAAAAAATTCATTTCAGTAGAAAAACTAAAGCGCAGGTTCAAATTTGAAGTGCAACGCAGTATCGTGACGGAGTTTGGATTTATAGAGGCGCCCCTAATTCTGCCTATCCATCCTGCGGTACTGCACCGCCTCGGCAATATGAGGCGTCAGGATATTTTCGCTGCCCGCCAGGTCGGCAATGCTGCGCGCGACCTTAAGCACGCGGTGATAGGCGCGCGCGGACAAGCTGAAGCGGGTGATGGCCTGCTGCAGCAACGCTGCGCCTTGGGCGTCCGGCGCGCACAGCGCATCAATTTCCGGCACGGTGAGCTGGGCATTGGGTTTGTTTTGGCGCAACAGGGATCGTTGCCGCGCAGCTTCCACGCGCGTTTGAATGTCGCTGCTGGCTTCGCCATCGGCCTGCTTGAGCAGGGCTTCCTGCGGTACGGCAGGAACCTCGATTTGAATGTCGATACGGTCCAATAGCGGGCCGGAAATTTTGCCACGGTAGCGCGCAACCTGGTCCGGCGTGCAGCGGCACTTGCCATTAAAGTGGCCAAGATATCCACAGGGACAGGGGTTCATCGCGGCCACCAGCTGGAACTGGGCGCGGAAATCGGCGCGGCGCGCGGCGCGCGAAATCGTGATGCGCCCGCTTTCCAGCGGCTCGCGCAACACTTCCAGCACGTGCCGGTCAAATTCCGGCAGTTCATCCAAAAATAGAATGCCGTGCATGGCAATTGAAATTTCGCCCGGACGCGGATTGCTGCCGCCGCCGACCAGCGCCACCGCCGAGGCGGTGTGGTGCGGTGCGCGGTAAGGACGGCGCTTCCAGTTCGCCACATCGAACATGCCACCAAGCGATTGCATGGCCGCGCTTTCCAGCGCTTCGGCTTGGGTCATTTGTGGCTGGATGCCGGGGAAGCGCGCAGCCAGCATGGATTTACCGGTGCCGGGCGGCCCGCTCATCAATACGCTGTGTCCACCTGCGGCGGCCACTTCCAGGGCGCGCTTGGATTGCGCCTGACCTTTTACGTCGCGCATGTCGGGATAGTGCGGTAGCGCGGGATGGGTATCTGGAACGTGGCGGGTAAGCGCGGTACGGCCGGACAGGTGTGCCGCCACTTGCAACAGCGACTGCGCGGGATACACCGCCGCATCTTCCACCAACGCGGCTTCCTCGGCATTGACTTGGGGCAATATAAAAGCTCGACCACAATGCGCGGCATGATAGGTCATCGCCAGCGCGCCGCGAATCGGGCGAAGCTCGCCGGTAAGCGCCAGTTCACCGGCAAATTCATATTCGGTCAAGCGGGTGGAAGGTATTTGCCCGGATGCAGCCAGAATGCCGAGCGCAATCGGCAAATCGAAACGCCCGCTTTCCTTGGGCAAATCCGCAGGCGCGAGATTGACCGTGATGCGGCGGTTAGGAAATTCAAACTGGCAGGTTAACAAGGCCGCGCGCACGCGATCCTTGCTCTCTTTCACTTCGGCCTCGGGCAGGCCGACGATGGTGAAGCTGGGCAAGCCGTTGGCGAGATGCACCTCGACCGTAACCAGCGCGGCATCCATGCCGGAGAGGGCGCGGCTGTAGAGAACTGCGAGGCTCATGAACTTGTCATTAAAATTTGCGCTGTGCTTCCAGCGCGGCGACGCGGGCTTCCAGCGCCGCCAGCTTTTCCTGCGTACGCGACAGTAGTTGTGTCTGCACATCGAATTCTTCGCGTGTCACCAAGTCCAACTTGGCAAAACCTTGCGCCAACAGCGCGCGGGCATTCTTCTCGAAATCTTTGGCCGGACTGTTCGCCACCGCTTCGTTTAACTTGGCAGAAATCTCATCGAAGAATTTAGGGTTAAACATGACGCCTCTCCATTTTGTAAATTAGCAGGCAGTGTAGCAAAGTTTCCCCGCTTAATCGCCGCACCTGATAGGTGCATACGCGCACTATGCCTGCATGAAAATGGTGCAATACAACCTCGCGCGCCCCTCTGCTTATGCGCAATACTTTGTTTAATAATAATAAAATAGAGTGGCATGGAAGCTGCTATGAACAGGGCGTGGATATATATTTATCCCGTTTTCAACTAACCAGAAAGGAAACATTATTATGAAAAGCAAATTTTTGAATTCGTTGATTTTGGCTGCTTTGGCAGTGCCCGGCGTGGCAATGGCGGCAGATGCTCCAGAGCATACCGTTACCTCGAACATTGGGCTGGTCTCCAACTATCTGTATCGCGGCATTTCACAAACTGGTGGCGAGGCAGCCTTGCAAGGCGGCTTTGATTATGCGCATGCTAGTGGTGTGTACGCCGGTGTATGGGGTTCAAATGTCAGCTGGATAGGTCCTTTACTAGGTGCCAGTAATTCCAGCCTCGAACTGGATACCTATGCGGGGTACAAGGGCGGCTTTGCCGGAGACTTCAGCTATGACGTGGGTTACCTGCGCTATAACTATACTGGTGTGTACCCTCCCACATCAACCACCAAAGCTGATACCGACGAGATCTACGGCGCGCTTGGCTGGAAATGGGTAGCGCTTAAATATTCCCATAGCCTAGGCGATACGTTCGGTATGGACAAAGCCAGCGGTACCAGCTATGTTGAATTGAACGCGAGCTATCCAATCGCAGACATGGGTATCACACTGGGCGCGCACTACGGCAAACAGACTTATAAGGGAACTGTAGCAGACGCGCTTGAAACGGCCGGAACTTCCGCGACCTACTCAGACTACAAGCTGAGCGCATCCAAAGATTTCAGCGGCTACGTAGTGGGCTTGGCATACAGTTCAACAAATTCACCTGAAGGCCTCGGTAAATTCAATAACGTCGTTCTTGCGGATGGATCCAATATTGATAATGGCAAGGCTACCGCCGTATTATCCTTGACTCGCGCGTTTTAATTAAACCCGGGCGGGACTCGTCCCGCCCCCACCTAGGAGAATGCCATGAAAATGGTCACAGCAATCATCAAGCCGTTCAAGCTCGACGAAGTGCGTGAAGCCCTGACCGCGATCGGCGTGCAGGGCATCACAGTCACCGAAGTCAAGGGCTTTGGCCGGCAAAAGGGGCATACCGAGTTGTATCGCGGTGCGGAATATGTCGTGGATTTCCTGCCCAAGATCAAACTGGAAGCTGCCGTTAAAGCAGAAATTCTGGATCAGGTTGTCGAAGCTATCGAGAAAGCCGCACAAACCGGCAAGATCGGCGACGGCAAAATTTTCGTCCACGATATCGAAACAGTCATCCGCATCCGCACCGGCGAAACCGGCCCGGACGCACTATAAGGGGATCGTCATGAAGAAATTTTTAGCACTTTTCACGCTGGCGACAGTTCTGTTCGGTTTGACGGTTCCCGCCTTCGCCGAGGAAGTTGTTCAGGCAACTGCGGTGGCAGTCGAGGCGGCTCCCGTCGTTGTAGCTGAAGCTGTTGCCGCCCCCGCTCCCGTCCCCAACAAGGGCGATACCGCATGGATGTTGGTGGCGACTTTACTGGTCATCATGATGTGCATCCCCGGCCTCGCGCTGTTTTACGGCGGTCTGGTGCGCAGCAAGAACATGCTGTCCATCCTGATGCAGGTGTTTTCGATTTTCGCACTGATCGTCGTGCTGTGGGCGATCTACGGCTATTCGCTGGCGTTCACCACCGGCAACGCCTTCATCGGCGGCTTTGACCGGCTGTTCCTGAAGGGCATCTTTGACCCGGTTACCGGCGCGGTCGCTAATGCCGCTACCTTTAGCAAAGGCGTGGTGATTCCCGAGTTCGTGTTCGTGGCTTTCCAAGCGACCTTCGCCGCCATTACTGTGGCGCTGATCGTGGGCGCTTTCGCCGAACGCATGAAATTCTCGGCGGTGCTGCTGTTCTCCGCGCTGTGGTTCACCTTCTCCTATCTGCCGATCGCGCACATGGTCTGGTTCTGGACTGGTCCGGACGCAATCACGGATGCTGCCTCGCTGGCTACTGAAACCGCAAAGGCTGGCTGGCTGTTTCAAAAAGCTGCGCTGGATTTTGCCGGTGGCACGGTGGTGCACATCAATGCCGGTGTGGCTGGCTTGGTGGGCGCCTATATGGTGGGCAAACGTATCGGTTACGGCAAGGAACACTTCACGCCGCATAGCCTGACCATGACCATGATCGGCGCGGCGCTGCTGTGGGTGGGCTGGTTCGGCTTCAATGCAGGTTCCGCACTGGAAGCGGGCGGCACAGCCACACTGGCGTTTGCCAATACGCTGATCGCCACCGCCGCTGCGGTGCTGACCTGGATGGGCGCGGAATGGATGCTGAAGGGAAAGCCCAGCCTGCTGGGTGCAGCCTCCGGTGCGGTCGCCGGTCTGGTCGCCATTACTCCGGCCTGCGGCTGGGTCGGCGTGGGCGGCGCGCTGGTCATCGGTGCGCTGGCCGGCGTGGTGTGTTTCTGGGGCGTGACCGGCCTGAAGAAATTGCTCGGCGCGGATGATGCGCTGGACGTGTTCGGCATTCATGCCGTCGGCGGCATACTGGGTGCATTGCTCACCGGCGTGTTCAACACCTGGAAACTGGGCGGCACCGGCATCCTTGACTACGTCAACAACACCGTCATTGATACCGAGATCGGCGCGCAAGTATGGATCCAGGCGCAAGCCGTGCTGACTACGGTAATCTGGTCCGGCGTGGTGGCCTTCATCTGCTACAAGATCGTGGATCTGACCATAGGCCTGCGCGTCAGCGAAGAGGAAGAACGTGAGGGTCTGGATACCGCAACCCACGGTGAGCGCGCTTATAATATGTAACAGTTGTTTGTAGTGGGTAACAAAAAAGAAGGGCGCGATATGCGCCCTTCTTTTTATTCGATGCAGCATTTTTTATGCTGGCCAGCCCAAATATGCCTGGTTTCTGGGACGTTTCCTTCGTTCGTCTATCCTGCGCTCCACTGCCACTGCAATACTAAGCTGGCGTCGATCAGCCACCCGTGGTGACCGCGCTTGGTTCTTCAACCAAAAGAACAGGACAACAAAGCACACGCCCCCCAATATCGCTAAAATTCCCAAAAATTGGATGGGAAGGTCATAACTATTCATGGCACCAAACTCTCCGGATTCATTGCTCTTTTCCGCTGTTTAGTCAGCGGTTTGTCCTCTTAAAACGAGAATCTCGATAAAGAACAGCAATATATATGCCAGATTTCGTCTGCCGCAGCTATTTTGTTAGCTTGAGCTTTAATATTTCATTGAGCTGTGCCGGGTTGGCTTTGCCTTTGCTGGCCTTCATGGCGAGGCCGACAAAGAAACCGAATACTTTTTCCTTGCCGCTGCGATATTCGGCCACCTGGGCCGGATTGGCGGCGATGATCTCGTCCACCAGTTTTTCAATCGCGCCGCTGTCGGAAACCTGCTTCAATCCTTTGGCTTCGATGATGGCGTCGGCATCGCCGCCCTCGCTCCACATCGTGCGGAACACCTCCTTGGCGCCCGCATTGGAAATCGTGCTGTCCGCGATACGCTTGAGCATGCCGCCGAGTTGCCGCGCGCTAATGGGGCACTGCACCATGTCCAGGCCGTCGCGGTTCAGTTGCGCGCTGACTTCGCCGATCAGCCAGTTGGCGCACAATTTTGCTTGCTCCCCTCTCCCGCCAGCGGGAGAGGGGATAGGGGTGAGGGACGTTAACGCAGCCTCGAAAAAACCCGCCATTTCGCGCGAGCCGGTGAGAATGTCGGCGTCGTAGGTCGAGAGGCCCAGTTCGCTCACATAACGCGCACGTTTGGCTTCTGGTAATTCCGGCAGCGTGGCGCGCACTTCCTCTATCCACTGCGGCGAAATGTCCAACGGCAATAAATCCGGATCGGGGAAGTAGCGATAGTCGTGCGCCTCTTCCTTGCTGCGCATGGCGCGCGTCTCGCATTTATCAGAATCGAACAGCACGGTGGCCTGATGAATTTTTCCGCCGTTCTCCAGCGTGTCTATCTGCCATTGCGCTTCGTATTCGATGGCCTGTTGCATGAATTTGAACGAGTTGAGATTCTTGATCTCGCGGCGCGTGCCGAGCGCTGCGCCGGGGCGGCGCACCGACACGTTGGCGTCGCAGCGGAACGAGCCTTCCTGCATGTTGCCGTCGCAGATGCCGATCCAGCGCACCAGCGAGTGCAGGGTTTTGGCATAGGCCACCGCTTCGGCTGCGGAGCGCATGTCCGGTTCGGACACGATCTCCAGCAAGGGTGTGCCGGCGCGATTCAAGTCTATGCCGGTCATGCCGTGAAAATCTTCGTGCAGCGACTTGCCCGCATCTTCTTCCAGATGGGCGCGGGTGATACGCACTACTTTTTCGTAGGACTTGCCGTTACCGGAAAGTGGCTCCACCTGAATCGTCAACGCGCCCTGTCCCACCACCGGCAAATCAAACTGGCTGATCTGGTAGCCCTTGGGCAGGTCGGGATAAAAATAATTCTTGCGCGCAAACACCGAGCGCGGCGCGATATGCGCCCCGACCGCGAGGCCAAACTTGATGGCGCGTTCCACCGCGCCCTTGTTCAGCACCGGCAGCACACCGGGCAGCGCGATGCTCACCGCATCGGCCTGCGTGTTCGGCTCAGCGCCATAGGTGGTGGACGCGCCCGAAAATATTTTGCTGCTGGTCGAAAGCTGCGTATGCACTTCCAGCCCGATGACGATTTCCCATTCGGGTGCCCGGACAAAAGTTTTATGTAGCATGTATTAACCCCTATTTGCCACAGAGATCACAGAGAGATTGGCGAAGTTTTTCTCTGTGTGCTCTGTGATCTCTGTGGCTAATGATTTTCAAATTACATTCGGTTGCTTCGTATGCCAGTCGATCGCCAGTTGGTATTGGTGCGCGACATTCAGCATCTGCGCCTCGGCGAAATAGTTGCCGATGATCTGCAGGCCGACCGGGCGGCCATTGCTGCCGAAGCCAGCCGGGATGGACATGCCGGGCAAACCGGCCAGATTTACCGCGATGGTGTAGATGTCGGACAGGTACATCTGCACCGGGTCGTCGCCCTTCTCGCCGAGGTTGAAAGCGGTGGAGGGGCTGGTCGGCCCCATAATCACATCGCATTGTTTGAACGCGTCGGCGAAATCCTGCGCGATCAGGCGGCGGATTTTTTGTGCTTGCAGATAATATGCGTCGTAGTAGCCGTGGCTCAGCACGTAGGTGCCGATCATGATGCGGCGTTTCACTTCTTCACCGAAGCCCTGCGCGCGGCTCTTTTCGTACATCTCGGTGAGGTCGCTGTATTCCGGCGCGCGGTAACCGTAGCGCACGCCATCGAAGCGCGACAGGTTGCTGGAGGCTTCCGCCGGGGCGAGTACGTAATAAACCGGTACCGCCAGTTTGGAATTCGGCAGGCTGATGTCGACGACGGTTGCGCCCAGTTGTTTGTATTGGGCAATCGCCGTGTGTACGCAGTTGGCGACATCTTGTGCTAATCCTTCGGCAAAAAATTCTTTTGGCAGGCCGATGCGCAGGCCAGCCAGTGGTTTGTTCAAGTCGCGCGCGTAGTCTTCCTTGTCACGTTGCAGGCTGGTGGAGTCGCGCGAGTCGAAACCGGTCATCACATTCAGCAGCAACGCCAAATCTTCCGCGCTGCGCGCCATCGGCCCGGCCTGATCCAGGCTGGAGGCGAACGCGATCATGCCGTAGCGCGACACCGTGCCGTAGGTCGGCTTGATGCCGGAGATGCCGCACAGCGCGGCGGGCTGGCGGATCGAGCCGCCGGTGTCGGTGCCGGTCGCCGCAGCGCATAACCGCGCCGCCACGGCACAGGCCGCGCCGCCGGAACTGCCGCCGGGCACGGCTTTTTGGTCCCAGGGATTTTTTACCGCGCCGAAATAGGAAGTTTCGTTGGACGAACCCATCGCGAATTCATCCATGTTGGTCTTGCCCAGATTCACCGCACCTGCTTTGTTGAATTGCTCGATGACATGCGCGTCATAAGGCGCAATGAAATTTTCCAGCATCTTCGAGCCGCAGGTGGTGCGCCAGCCCTTGGCGCAGAAGATGTCTTTCTGGGCGACGGGGATGCCGGTAAGCGCTTGTGCCTTGCCGCCGGCCAACAGCACATCGGCGGCGCGCGCCTGCGCCAGGCTGAGTTCAGCGTTGGTGGTGATATAGGCGTTCAGCGCAGGATTAAACGCGGCGATACGGTCGAGGTAGAGCTGCGTCAGTTCGACGCTGCTGATTTTTCTGGCACGCAGCGCGCTGCCGAGTTGTTGCAGACTGGAATCAAGCATGGCGCGGACTATTCGATGACTTGCGGGACAAGATACAGCCCGGCTTCGACTTGCGACGCGATGGATTGGAACAACTCGCGCTGGTTGGTCTCAGTGACCACATCCTCGCGCAGCCGTTGCGACACATCCTGAGCATGGGACATCGGGGTGATGCCCTTGGTATCGACCGCCTGCATATCCGCGATCAAGCCAAAGATATTTGCCAGCTGGATATGTGCCGCCTGGGCTTCCTGTTCGGTCATTGCCAACCGGGCCAAGCGGGCGACTTTGTGTACATCTTCAATGTTGAGCGACATAGGCTGAAATACTTTAGGGCACTTCTAAAAATTCAAATTTCGTCGCAATACTGCGTTGCTCACAAAAAATTGCTCCTCACATATCAAATATATGCTGCGTCGCAATTTTCTGCTCGCGCCTTGTCTTGCTTAGAACTTTGAAATTTTTAGAAGCACCCTTTATTTAAATGGGCTTAATAGGGTATCATAAAGCGTTTGTCAGCCCCATCTTTTACTATTTCTGGCTTTTACTACTTCGGGATTCGTCATGTTTGAGTTTAAATTTTTTGATAGCTATTTTTCCAATGACTTGGCAATAGATTTGGGCACCGCAAACACCCTGATCTGGGCGCGCGGTAAAGGGATTGTGCTGAACGAGCCCTCGGTGGTTGCGATCCGCCATGAGGGCGGCCCGAACGGCAAGAAGGTGATTCAGCAGGTCGGGCTGGCGGCCAAGCAAATGCTGGGACGCACGCCGGGCAACATCACGGTCATACGCCCGATGAAAGATGGCGTGATCGCCGATTTCACCGTCACCGAGCAGATGCTCAAGCAATTCATCAAGCGGGTGCATAAATCCGGCATTTTCAGTCCCAGTCCGCGTATCGTGATTTGCGTGCCATGCGGCTCTACTCAAGTGGAGCGCCGCGCGATCCGCGAATCCGCTTACGGTGCCGGGGCGCGCCGCGTGGAATTGATCGAAGAGCCCATGGCGGCGGCGATCGGCGCCGACCTGCCGGTGGAGGACGCGACCGGCTCGATGGTGGTGGACATCGGGGGCGGCACCACCGAAGTAGGCGTCATTTCGCTGGGCGGCGCGGTGTATTCCGGTTCTGTTCGGGTCGGCGGCGACAAATTTGACGAGGCTATCATCAACTACATCCGCCGCAACTATGGCATGTTGATCGGCGAAACGACTGCCGAACAGATCAAAAAGGAAATTGGTTCTGCCTTTCCCGGCAGCGAAGTGCGCGAGATGGAAGTTACCGGACGCAATCTGGCGGAAGGCGTGCCGCGCAGTTTCACCATTTCCAGCAATGAAATTCTGGAGGCGCTCACCGAACCGCTCAACAGCATTGTCAGTGCGGTAAAAACTGCGCTGGAACAGACCCCGCCCGAACTGGGCGCGGACATTGCCAAAAAGGGCATGGTACTGACCGGCGGCGGCGCATTGCTGAGAGACATTGACCGCATGCTGATGGAAGAGACCGGGTTGCCGGTGGTCATAGCGGATGATCCGCTCACCTGCGTGGTGCGTGGCTCGGGCAAAGCGCTCGACAAGATGGAAAATAGCGGCATTTTCACCAGCGATTGATGTTCAGAGGACAGATGACAGAGGACAGAGGACAGAGTTTTTGTGCGGCTTTGCCGCGTTTTTATAAAACCACGCCGCATGGCGGCGACAACCATTCTGTCCTCTGTCTTCTGTCTTCTGTCATCTGACACATGGAACATACCCAGTCTTTCAAGTTTTTTAATCGAGGCCCCAGCCCGGCTGTCCGGCTGATCTTTTTTTCGCTGCTGTCGCTGCTGTTGCTGTTTGTGGATGCCCGTTACAAATATCTGGAATTCGCGCGCGGTGTCATTGCCATTCCGGTGCAATCATTGCAGCACCTGACTATACTGCCGGGCGAGCTGTGGCAGAAGGCTGGCACTTTTCTGACCGCACAAAGCACGCTCATCGGCGACAACGCCCAACTGCGCCAGCAGCACATCCTGGATGCCGCCCAGTTGCAACAATTGCAAACGCTACAGGCGGAGAACCTGCATCTGCATAACCTTTTTCAAGTGCAGCAGGAAGCCAGCTATCCCATGCATCTGGCCAAGATCGCGTATGCCGGGCACGACATCTTTAACCGCAAGCTGCTGCTGACCAGGGATGAGCGGTCGAACGTGCTGGCCGGACAGGTGGTCATAGATGACCGCGGGGTGGTAGGCCAGGTCACTCGCGTCTATCCCTTGTTGAACGAGGTCACGCTGATTACCGATAAAGATCATGCCGTGCCGGTGCAAGTGCTGCGCAACGGCCTGCGCGCAATCGCGTTCGGCTCGGGCGATCTGAGCGAGCTGTCGTTGCGCTACATGCCCATCAGTTCCGATGTTCAGGAAGGCGATACGCTGGTGACTTCCGGCATCGACGGGACTTATCCGCCGGGTCTGCCGGTAGCCACGGTCAGCCGCATCGAACGTGACCCCGCCTATCCGTTTGCGCGTATCCGCTGCACACCCATTGCGGGCGTGGACAAACATCGCCAGTTGCTGATCCTGACCGGGCTGCCGGACTTACCAAAGCGCCCGCAAGCGGTGCCAGAAGCGCCCGCCGGCCAACCAAAAAAATCCTCGCGCAAGAATCCATGAGCACCCATTTTCCAAAAGACCAGGAATTCCTGTTGCCGGCTAGCCGCACTTTCATCGGCGCCAGCCTGTTTGTTGCGTTGATGCTCGATTGGCTGCCGTGGCAGGGCATCTGGCTTGCGCTGAAGCCTGACTTTACCGCGCTGGTGTTGTTGTATTGGTGTACCCACAAACCGTACCGCGTCGGCATCGGTGTCGCCTGGGTGGTCGGCATACTGGCCGATGTGGCTGACGCCAGCTTGCTCGGACAACATGCGTTGGCCTACTCGGTGCTGGCATTCGGCGGCATCGTGCTGCACCGCCGCGTGCAGATGTTTGACCTGCGCCAGCAGACCCTGCAAATCTTTCCGCTGTTGTTGCTGGCCTATGCGGTTTATGCCGCGGTACATTGGCAGATGCGCGGTTATATTGCCTGGGAGTATTTTATCGGCAGCGTGGTGTCGGCCTTGCTGTGGCCGCCGCTGACTATATTGTTGCAGGCATTGCGTCGCCCCCGCGCCAATTCCGGTCAGCTATGAATCGCCGCGTCGAATTTAAAAACCACCAACGCGAAATACATTACTTCCGGCTGCGCCTGGTTATAAGTCTGGGTTTTGTGCTAACGCTGCTGTTTTTACTGCTGGTGCGCTTCGTTTACTTGCAGGTAGTGCGCCATGGTCACTACCACACCCTGGCGGAAAACAATCGCGTCTCCATCGTGCCCATCGTGCCCAACCGCGGCCTGATTCTCGACCGCAACGGCGTAGTGCTGGCGCACAACTATTCCGGCTACACGCTGGAAATCACGCCGAGCAAAGTAAATGATCTGGATGCGGTGATTGACGAACTGGACACGCTGGTGAGCATCCAGCCCAAAGACCGCAAACGCTTCAAAAAGCTTTTGGCCGAGAGCAAAAATTTTGAAAGCTTGCCCATACGCAGCCGCCTGACGGATGAGGAGGTGGCGCGCTTCGCGGTGCAACGCTACCGTTTTCCGGGGGTTGAAATCAAAGCGCGCCTGTTCCGCGAATATCCGTATCGCGAACACACCTCGCACCTGATCGGCTACATTGGCCGCATCAACGAAAGCGAAATTCAGCAGTTCGAGGCAAGTGAAAGCGCGGCCAACTATCGCGGTACCGATCACATCGGCAAAACCGGGATAGAACAAAGTTATGAGAACGAGCTGCACGGCACGACCGGCATTGAGCAGGTGGAAGTGGATGCCGATGGACGCGGGGTGCGCGTGCTGTCGCGCACCCCCCCCGTTTCTGGCAATAATCTGTCACTGTCTCTGGATATCAAGTTGCAGGAAGTCGCCGAGCAAGCCTTCGGCGATTATCGCGGCGCGCTGGTCGCCATTGATCCGAACAATGGTGAAGTCCT
Organism: Gallionellaceae bacterium; assembly: GCA_009885195.1. Taxonomy (GTDB): domain Bacteria; phylum Pseudomonadota; class Gammaproteobacteria; order Burkholderiales; family Gallionellaceae; genus Nitrotoga. Next base: position 3,261 of record VFLG01000001.1, on the reverse strand, counting down.
GGCCTTTGTCAGCAAACCCGGCTATGACCCCAACCTGTTCATCGATGGCATCGATGAACAGAGTTGGAGCGAGCTGAATAATTCGCCCGACGTGCCCCTTAATAATCGTGCGCTGCGCGGTCAATATCCGCTCGGATCAACCATTAAGCCATTCATGGCGCTGGCCGGGCTGTATTACAACAAGCGAGCACCTTCATATACCATAAGCGACCCGGGTTACTTCACCCTGCCGGGCAACAGGCACCAGTACCGCGACTGGAAAGTGGGCGGACATGGCAGCGTGGATATGTTCAAGTCGATCGTGGTGTCGTGCGATACTTACTATTATGGATTGGCCGTCGAGCTGGGCATAGACAACATGTACAGATTCCTGTCGCAGTTCGGTTTCGGCAAAAAAACCGGGATCGACATGGAGGGCGAGGCATCCGGCCTGCTGCCGTCGACGGAATGGAAACAAAATCGCCACCGGCAAAAATGGTATGTGGGAGACACCGTATCGGCAGGTATCGGCCAGGGCTACAACCTGGTCACTCCATTGCAGCTGGCTTACGCCACGGCCATATTGGCCAACAACGGTGTGGCCTTCCGCCCGCGTCTGGTGCGACAGGTGCAGCGCAGCGATAACATGGCCGCGCCGGAAGTGAAGCCCGAGTTCAACCTCAGCCTCAACCCGGAACATCTCGCGCTGGTGAAGCGCGCCATGGTGGCCGTGATGCTTCCCGGCGGCACTGCCGCGCAGGCCGGCGCGGGAACATCTTACGCAATGGCCGGAAAAACCGGAACGGCCCAGGTGATCGCAATCAAGCAGGGCGAAAAATACATTGAAAGCCAGGTAGCGGAACGGCATCGCGACCACGCCTGGTTCATTACCTTTGCGCCAGCCGACCAGCCTAAAATCGCCATGGTGGTATTGGTTGAGAACGGCGGGCATGGGAGCTCTACCGCCGCGCCGATAGCGCGCAAAGTGCTCGATTACTATTTTCTGGGCAAGGTTCCCAAGCCCTTGCCCACTGTGCATGAGGCGGCAGGAGTCGAAGATGATTAGACAGCGTTTGTGGCGGCGCTTTATGCTGCACCTGGATCCGGTGTTGCTGTCGGCGCTGGGCGTGTTGATGCTGGTCGGCCTTATCGTCCTGTACAGCGCCAGCGGCGGCAGCTGGAGCCGTGTGCTGATGCAGGCGGTGAACATGCTGGTGGCGTTTGCCGCGCTATGGCTGGTGGCCAACATGCCCCTGCATTACCTGATGCGCACAGCCCTGCCCGTGTATATTCTCGGCGTGCTATTGCTGATCGCTGTAGCACTGTTTGGCGAGATAAACAACGGCGCGCGGCGCTGGCTGGACATCGGGATAGCAACCATCCAGCCCTCGGAATTGATGAAAATAGCCGTGCCGTTGATGATGGCCTGGTATTTCGAAAAACATGAAGCCACGCTGACCCTGAAAAATTATTTCGTCGCCACTTTGCTGCTGGCGCTGCCCGCGCTGCTCATTGTGCGCCAGCCCGACCTCGGCACCGCCTTGCTGATCACCACCAGCGGCTTCTATGTGCTGTTTCTCGCCGGCCTGAGCTGGCGCATCATGCTGTCCCTGCTGGTGGCGGCGCTGGCGAGCGCCCCGGTGCTGTGGTCGATGATGCACGACTACCAGCGCCAGCGCATTCTGACCCTGTTTGATCCGATGCAGGATCCGCTCGGCACGGGCTACCACACCATACAGGCTACCATCGCCGTGGGCTCCGGCGGAATATTTGGCAAAGGCTATCTCAACGGTACGCAAGCCCATCTCGATTTCCTGCCGGAGCGCGCGACCGACTTTATCTTCGCTGTCTATTCGGAAGAATTCGGCCTGCTCGGCAACCTCTTCCTGCTCGGGCTGTACCTGTTCATCATCGCGCGCGGCTTCGCCATCACCGCGAATGCTTCGACTTACTTCACGCGCCTGATGGCGGGCAGCATCACGCTGACCTTTTTCACCTATACCTTCGTCAATATAGGCATGGTGAGCGGCATTCTGCCGGTGGTAGGCGTACCGTTGCCGCTCATCAGCTATGGCGGCACCTCCATGGTCACCTTGCTGCTGGGCTTCGGCATGCTGATGAGCATTCATACACATAAGAAGCTGGTACAAACTTAGGAGGGTGTTGAAAAACTACTGATGAAACAACTAGCCATCTGACTAAGTTGGCAAACTACGCCAACTAAGTCATTGGTTATGCGCTCGGCATAACTGCGTTGCTCAAGGGCTCAAAATGCGGGGTCGCGTAGCGATAAACGTCGTGTAAACTCCGCTTTTTCGCCCTTTCGCGCCTTGTTCTGCCGTCGCTCACGACGTTTTTCAACACCCTGCTGGGGATACTGAGAGGTCATACAGATGCACAAACAAACTGGACTGATCTTGTTGGCGGCAATCCTGGTCAACGCTTGCGGCAGCGCACCGCCACGCAAACCGGAATCGCGCAGCACGCCCGCACCTGTGGCCGAAGCAGGGCAAGGCGGCTATCTCCCGGGTGACGGCCCCGGCGCCGATGCGCCCGCCGACCTGGCCGCCATCCCGGATGCCGTGCCCCGCGCTGAACCACTGCATCGTTATGCCAACCGCCCCTACGTCGCGCTGGGCAAGAACTACACGCCGCTAACCAGTGCCAGTAAATATAAAGAGCGCGGCATCGCCTCCTGGTATGGCAAAAAATTCCACGGCCAGCGCACATCCAGCGGCGAGGTGTATGACATGTACGCCATGTCCGCCGCCCATCCCACCTTGCCGATCCCCAGCTATGCTCGCGTCACCAACCTCAGCAACAACAAGTCGGTGGTGGTGCGCGTGAACGACCGCGGCCCCTTTCTGCACGAGCGCGTCATAGACCTGTCTTATACTGCCGCTCACAAGCTTGGCATCATAGGTGCGGGCAGCGGCGAAGTGGAAGTGGAAAGCCTGGCCGCAGATGTCGTGATTAATCCCATCGCCGTCAGCGAACCGGTGCAAAGCCAGCCGCTGGAAAACAGCGCTCCCGCCCCTATGACTCCGGTTGCATTGGCATCTCTTGAAAACAGCAGCACCAATGTGTATCTGCAACTCGGCGCATTCGAATCACAACAGAATGCCGAAAGTTTTCTGGCACGTATGCGCGCCGAACTCGACGACACCGGCAAGCAGTTCAAACTGTCCACCACGAAGGACGGCCTGGTGCGCGTGCATATCGGGCCGTATGGTAGCCAAAGCGAAGCGCGGAGTGGTGCGGAACGTTTAGAGGGAAAGCTGG
>VFLG01000083.1 GCA_009885195.1 Gallionellaceae bacterium | reverse complement strand
CCTAAAAACCGCAGTTCAAGCCACAGAGTTCACAGAGAACACAGAGAGAGACGCGGTTTCTCCACATTTTTTAGTTTCACCGAAAAGGTGAATTGCTCCCGTGTTACAAGTTTTTGTTTTTCCTCTGTGATCTCTGTGTTCTCTGTGGCTAACTGCTTTTTATAGGTTGAATCGACCTGCGCTCAACGCATGCGGTGAACTTCCTGTCCCAGCATGTCGGGTGTAATCAGAGTAATGCCATTATCACTCACAAAAAAGTGCTTTGCATCTTCCTCGCGATTCACTCCGACGGTCAAGCCTTCCGGGATCACGCAATTCTTGTCCACCACCACCCGTTTGAGCGTGACGTTGCGCGCCACTTTGACGTTGGGCAAGAGTACCGAATCCTCGACATTGCTATAGCTGTGCACGGTAACGTTGGAAAACAGCAGCGAACGGCGCACGTAAGAGCCGCTGATAATGCAGCCGCCCGATACTAGCGAATCCACGGCCATGCCGCGGCGGTCGTCGTCATCGAATACAAATTTGGCCGGTGGCAATTGCTCCTGGTAGGTCCAGATCGGCCACTCTTGATCGTACATATTGAGGTCGGGGGTAACCTTGGCCAGCTCCATGTTGGCTTCCCAGTAGGCGTCCACGGTTCCCACATCGCGCCAATACGGCACGCCGCCATCCAGCTTGACACAACTATCTTTAAAGTTCTGGGCAAACACGCGATAGTGCGACGACACCAGATGCGGGATGATGTCCTTGCCGAAATCATGGCTGGAATGCGGGTTGTCTGTGTCGCGCACCAGCTGCTCGTACAGAAAGCGCGTGTTGAATATATAGATGCCCATGCTGGCCAGCACCCGATCCGGATCGCCCGGGATCGCCGTGGGATGGGCAGGTTTTTCGTTGAACTCCACCACGCGCGATTCCTGGTCCACGCTCATCACGCCGAATCCGCCGGCATCGGCTATGGGTACTTCGATGCAGGCGACGGTCATGTCAGCCTGTTTTTCCACATGGGAGGCGAGCAGTTTGACGTAATCCATCTTGTACACATGATCGCCCGCCAGGATCAGCACGTAGTCGGGAGCGGACTCGCGCACGATATCCAGGTTCTGGAACACGGCATCGGCCGTGCCCCGATACCACATTTCTTCGATCCGCTGTTGGGCCGGCAATACGTCGATAAATTCGCCGAACTGGCCGTTAAGAAAACTCCAGCCGCGCTGGATATGTTGAATCAGGCTGTGTGACTTGTACTGCGTGGCCACACCGATGCGGCGGATGCCGGAATTAACGCAATTCGACAATACAAAATCAATGATGCGAAACTTGCCGCCAAATGGCACGGCCGGTTTGGCGCGCCAGTCTGTCAGTTGATGCAAACGGGTTCCGCGTCCTCCCGCCAAAACCATGGCGTAGGTATTTTTTGCCATCGAGCTGACATCATGCAATCTTCTTTCAGAACTCACCATGCCCACCCTTTGCGAATGTTGATTTGAAACAGCCGACAGAACTGTATCAGATTGTAGTGTATTATCACTACTTAATGAGGTATCCGTTAAATCGGGGTAGAACCAGTGACTACCTCAAGCCGGACGAGTCGCAACCAAATGTAGGTCGGGCTTCGCCCAACATGGTGGGCACAGCCCACCCTACGGTTGAATAATCACCAATGCTTCGTCACCGGATTCTTGCAGCTCACTTGAAAGAGTTGCCGGTCTTCCAGCCGGATCGCGCTCATCGGGCCACCCCACAGGCAGCCGGTGTCGAGCGCGATGACGTTTTTCCTGAGCAGCAGGCCGAGCGCCGACCAGTGCCCGAAGATGACGGTGGCATCGCGGCTGGCACGCTTGGGCACGTCGAACCACGGCATATACCCTGCGGGGATATTCTCCACTTCGCCCTTGAATTTGAATTCCATCTCGCCTTCTTTGGTGCAGATGCGCATCCGGGTGAAGGCGTTGACGATGACGCGCAGGCGTTTATAGTCGGATAGGTTGTCGTCCCACTCATGCGGGGCGTTGCCGTACATGCGCGACAGGAAGGTGGCGTAGTCATCGCCGCGTAGCGCGGCTTCGACCTCGCGCGCCAGACCATCGGCCTGCGCCACGCTCCATTGTGGCAGCAGCCCGGCGTGAACGAGCACGTAGCCATCTTGCGCATACAGCAGGCGCTGATTGCGCAGCCAGTGCAACAGTTCGTCGCGATCCGGCGCGTTGAGTATCTCATCCAGGGTATCGTTGCGGTTCAACTCCGCAACGCCTTCCGCGACGGCGAGTAAATGCAGATCGTGGTTACCCAGCACGGTGATCGCGCGGTTGCCCAATGATTTGACCAGCCGCAACACAGCCAGAGAATCCGGCCCGCGGTTCACCAGATCGCCGACCAGCCAGAGCTTATCTGTCGCCGCATCAAAGCGGATTTCTTCCAACAACTGCTTCAGCTCGTTGTGGCAGCCCTGCACATCGCCCACCGCATAAATCGCCATCGCGCTTACCTGTTTGGATTGCCTGTAAAATAGCGTATCAGATTTTTGTGTCGATTCGATGAAAACCATCTATTTTCGCTTGTTGCTATCTCCGCGCAAAGGCACCGTGCGCCTATCGGAAGAAGCTGGATGGGGTGTTTTCTGCTAAAGTGCGCGCTATGAACCTTACCAGCACCCAGCTTTATTTACGCCTTCTCCGTTACGTCAAGCCTTATTGGCGAATCTTTGCAATATCCATCCTCGGCATGGCGGTCACGGCTGCGACCGAGCCATTGCTGCCGGCTCTTCTAAAGCCGATGCTGGATGGGACTTTCATACACAAGGATGACACCATCATCAAACTTGCGCCGCTGATCATCGTGGTAATTTTCTTCGTGCGCGGTATCGCATCATTCGTCGGCACTTATGCCATCAGTTGGGTCGGCAACAAAGTCGTGATGGATTTGCGCGAGAAAATGTTCCACAAGCTGCTTACCTTGCCGACGCGTTATTACGATGATCACGCTACCGGCAGTCTCATCTCCAGGCTTACCTTTGATGTTACCCAGGTAACCGCCGCCGCCACCAACGTGGTGACGGTTGTCGTCCGCGACTCCATTATTATCGTCGGACTACTCGGCTGGCTGTTCTACCTCAACTGGAAGCTCACCCTGTTGAGCCTGGTGATGCTTCCTGTCATTGCAATAATCATAAAAATCATCAACCGCCGCTTGCGCAATGCCAGCCGCGATTCACAGCGTGCGATGGGGGG